>NZ_JBUOIV010000010.1:0-112696 GCF_055467485.1 Desulfosarcina sp.
AAACTTTTTCTCACACGAATTCTCACACAGAAACAAAAAGGGGCACGCCATCAAAAACGTAACCCCTTGATTTTACTGGCGCGCCCGGCAGGATTCGAACCTGCGACCTACGGATTCGTAGTCCGGCACTCTATCCAGCTGAGCTACGGGCGCTAAAAAGTTGGACTGCTTCTTAAGCCAAACGGACGAGCATGTCAATGAATTCTTTAAATGGTCCACACCCGCAAACGGCTATTCGGGTCGACAGGCTTCGATAACGACCCAGAGGCCATGTTTCAGGACAGACGCTAAAAAGGTATTGATCAATGCAGGAAAAAAAGTAGACTGTCCAGTCATGACCCCCCCTCACGAACACTTCATGAAGATGGCCATCGATCAGGCCATTGTCGCCGGGCAAAAGGGCGAAGTGCCTGTAGGTGCGGTTATCGTCGATGCCGACAACCAGGTGCTCGCGCAGGACCACAACCGGACCATCGGCAACTGCGATCCGTCGGCCCATGCGGAGATCAATGTCCTTCGTTCGGCCGCGCGCCGGATTGAAAATTATCGTTTGTTAAGCACTACGCTCTATGTTAGCATTGAACCTTGTGCCATGTGCATGGGCGCCATTGTCCACGCCCGGGTAAAAACAGTCGTGTTCGGGGCGCCCGACCCGAAATGGGGCGCGGCCGGCAGCCTTTACCACCTCGGTCAGGACTCGCGACTCAACCATCAGGTCGAGATTGTGCAGGGAATTTGCGCGGACCGGTGCCGGTTGATCATCCAGGAATTTTTCCGCGAGCGGCGCAAAGCGAATTGAACCATCCGGCCAGCGCCTGTTCACGCCATTCAGTTAATTTCGATGAAGGAGCATTTCGTGGCAAACATTGTAATTGTAGGGACCCAGTGGGGAGATGAGGGAAAAGGTAAAATCGTTGATTTGTTGGCCGCTGACGCCGACGTGGTGGTGCGGTTCCAGGGTGGCAACAACGCCGGCCACACCATGGTTGTGGATGGCGAACAGTTTATCAGCCACCTGATCCCGTCCGGAATCCTTCAGAAAAAAATCTGCGTGATCGGCAACGGCGTCGTCGTGGACCCCGAAGTCTTGATCGAAGAGATCGATTACCTGGAATCCAAAGGAATCGCCGTCGGTTCCGACATTCTCATGATCAGCGACCGTGCCCACGTGATCATGCCCTATCACAAACTGGTCGACCATGGTCGTGAAAAGATGAAAGGTGACAAAAAGATCGGCACCACCGGCCGGGGCATCGGACCCAGTTACGAAGACAAGGCCACCCGGCGCGGTGTTCGCTTCGTGGACTTGATCGACCCCGAATCTTTCGACGAGCGCCTGCAGGCCATCGTTCCGGAAAAGAATTTTTACCTGGAAAAATTTCTCGGCACCGATACGGTGGATCTCGAGTCGACACGGAACCGGTACACCCAATTCGCCAATCGGCTGAAACCATACGTCACCAACGTTTCCGTGGCCTTGCAGAAAGCCGGCGGCGCCGGCAAACAGATTTTGTTCGAAGGCGCCCAGGGTACCCACCTGGACATCGATCACGGCACATACCCCTATGTCACCTCTTCCAACACCGCTTCCGGCAATGCCTGTTGCGGCAGCGGCGTCGGTCCGAAAGATATCCACGGTGTGATCGGCATCGTCAAGGCCTATACCACCCGAGTGGGCGCCGGCCCGTTCCCGTCGGAACTGTTTGACGAAATCGGCGACCGGATTCAACAGACCGGCGCGGAATTCGGCGCCACCACCGGCCGTCGGCGGCGATGCGGTTGGTTGGATACGGTCATCCTCAATAATGCGGTGAGACTCAACGGTCTGACCGGTCTGGCCATTACCAAGCTGGATGTGCTCGGCGAGCTGGATGAACTGAAAATCTGTACCGCTTATGAACTCAATGGCCAGCGCATCAATGAGGTACCGGCCAATCTCAATCACCTGGCCGCCTGCAAGCCGGTATATGAGACCTTGGCCGGCTGGCGCCAGGATATTCGCCGTGTTCGGCGCTACGACGACCTGCCCGAGGTCGCCCGTGTATACCTGGCGCGCATCGAGGCCTTGACCGGCGTACCCATCCAGATCGTTTCGGTGGGGCCGGGAAGAGATGAGACCATCGTTTTGGACAACCCCTTCACCCGATAAAAAAGGGTAAGCCAATCGGGCTTCAACCTATTGACTTTTTACATGCCTTGACATACAAGGACGACCCATCGGGACATGGCTCAGTCTGGTAGAGCACAGCGTTCGGGACGCTGGGGTCGCAGGTTCAAATCCTGCTGTCCCGACCAAATTGGTTGAAAGGGGTTACGGTTGCATAATCGTGCCCCTTTTTTATTTTCCGAATCTGCCAACCGTTCATTTATAAAGGAGGATCACATGACAAACCAGCGCATCGGATGGATCGGGACGGGCGTCATGGGTGCGTCCATGTGCGGGCACCTGCTGACCGCCGGACACCGGCTGACGGTTTTCAGCCGAACCCGCGACAAAGCGGTCAGTCTTCTTGAAAACGGGGCGGCCTGGGCCGACACACCCAAGGCCGTGGCGCAAAACAGCGATATAGTTTTCACCATGGTAGGCTTTCCGGACGATGTTCGGGAGGTGATCTTAGGGAACGCGGGCGTCCTGGCGGGGACCAAGGCCGGTGACACGGTGGTTGACATGACCACATCCAGCCCGGACCTGGCCCGCACCATTTACCATGAATGCGCCGCAAAGGGGGTAAAGGCACTGGATGCACCGGTTTCCGGAGGGGACGTGGGAGCCCGGGAAGCCACCTTAGCGATCATGGTGGGCGGTGACAAGCCGGTGTTCGATACGGTCAAACCGCTGTTCGATCGTTTAGGCAAAACCATCTCTCTGATGGGAGGGGCAGGCGCCGGCCAGCACACCAAAATGACCAACCAGGTTCTGATTGCCGGCACCATGATCGGCGTGGTCGAATGCCTTCTTTACGCCCAGCGGGCCGGCATGGATGCGCATCAGGTCATCGATGTAATCGGCAAGGGCGCGGCCAGTTCGTGGTCCATCAATACCCTGGGGCGCAGAATAGCCGATGGCGACTACAATCCCGGTTTCTATATCAAGCATTTTGTCAAGGATATGGGCATCGCCCTGGAAGAGGCGCGGCGCATGCGACTGTCACTGCCCGGCCTGGCCCTGGTTAACCAGTTTTACGTGGCGGCAATGGCCATGGGTTGGGAAGACCTTGGCACGCAGGGGTTGTTCAAGGTGATGGCGGCCATGAACCGGAAAGTATCCGGCCAATAAACTGGCATATAAACCATCGCGGCTCATCGTTAAGGACGCAGAACCCGGTAGCGGATGCACAACGTGTTTTCGTCGATCTGGCAAAATTCTTTCAGGGCCAGTTTCAGGTTCACGGTACCTGAAAAGATGGACAGCCCGGAACCGAAGGCATAGGGGGACAGCGTGAGGATCAACTCGTCTATAAGCCCTTTTTCGGCAAAGAGCTGGTTGATCTTCGCGCCGCCGACCACCACGGCTTCCTCGTAGCCTTGCGTGGCCAGGTCGGCAAGGATCTGCACGGGAGGCGCCTGGGTATACACCAGATCGTCCCGATCGGAGCGACGATCCGGGTTGCGTGTCATGACGATGGTTTTGCGGCCGGGCAGCACCCGCCCGATCGTATCGAAGGTCGTTGAGCCCATGATCATGACTCCGGCTTTTTTGGTAACTTTTACATACAGCTGTTTGTCGGCCTTGCCGGTCCAGTCGGGGTAGTGGTCCACAGCTCTGGCGATTTTTCCA
This sequence comes from Desulfosarcina sp., assembly GCF_055467485.1. Lineage (NCBI taxonomy): Bacteria > Pseudomonadati > Thermodesulfobacteriota > Desulfobacteria > Desulfobacterales > Desulfosarcinaceae > Desulfosarcina > Desulfosarcina sp. Next base: position 3,779 of record NZ_JBUOIV010000010.1, read on the forward strand.
TCAACCGTAATGGCAACCATCAGGCAGACATGCATGGCGGTAAGTTCCCTGTTTTAATGTGAGAGCCAGGATGCGAAATACTGGAGAAGTCCTTATCATAAAAGCACGCCGCTTAAAATATAAAGGATGGCAATAAAGTTTTCGATCACAGGGCCGATGAAGAAGTGTGTCGGGGCTTTCGTCCCATCACGTGTCGGCCATTTGACAAATTGATGATGGTCAAAATCAACAGAAAACGATATATATACACTTCCGGAATAGGATTGTGAACCGGGTTATCATTCGTCGATGGATAAGGGGTGCGACGTTATCGTTCTGCCTGCCAAAACCATTGTCTGTAATTCTAAATCACGGTACCGATTACGTGATATGACAGACCCCCTGAGCCTTCCGAGAAAGGTGTTCCCATGAAAGTTGAGTGCGAAAACTGCAGCAAGTCGTTGGAGCTTCCCGATGACCGCCTTCCCACCGGGAAAAAAGTCTCGTTCCCCTGCCCCGGCTGCAAGTCAAAAATTACCCTGGACCTGAGGGAGAAACCGGAACCCGAACCTGCTGATACGGCTCCCGATGAATCCACCGGGAAAGTGGTTATCACGCCGATCGCTGAGAAATCCTCGGGCGACCTGGACGGCACCGATCTGAAGCGCAAAATCCTGAACAGCCTCAAAGACCTGCCGCCGATGCCAAAAATTATCTACAAGGCACGGGAGGTAATGGCCAATCCCATGTCCGGGTTCAAAGAAATCGCCGAGGTGATCGAAACGGATCAAGCCATTGCCGCCAAGGTGCTGCAAGTATCGAACTCCGCCTACTACGGGTTGTCCGGAATGGTTTCTTCGATCCACCAGGCCACAGTCGTTCTCGGTCATAAAACGCTGGAACAACTCATTACCATGGTATCGGCCACCAGTCTGCTGGGAAGTCATCTCAAAGGATACCGCATGGGGTCCGGCACCCTTTGGCAGCACTCTCTGGCCGTGGCCCTGTGTTCGCGGTTGATCGCCAAAGACCGAGCACCGGCAATGGAAAACGACGCCTTTTCCGTCGGGCTGATCCACGACGCCGGCAAGTTGGCCCTGGATCGTTATCTGCTGGAACGAAAAGCCCAGGTGGACCAGGCGCTGACAGCCGGTGTCAATTTTCTGGAGGTGGAAAAGCAGGTGCTCGGTTTCGACCACACGGAACTGGCCTCCGAGTTGTGCACCAAATGGAAGCTACCGGAGAATCATGTGAGCGCAATGCGATTTCACCACGACCCCGGCGCATCCAAGGGCAACCAACTGGCCTACATCGTCCATACGGCCAATCATATCGCCCAGCAGAGCGGGATAGGCAGCAGCCTAGACGCCACCCTTTATGCGCTGGACCCGGAAGCACTGGCTTTTCTCTCCCTGGATGAAGAAGATCTGGCCAAGTACAACGACGCGACGATCGAAGCCGTGAACCAGATTACCCAGAGCATGGCGTAAGCGGCTACTAATTTGCAGGAGCAGATGGAATGATTGAGAATGAAAAAACGCTGACCACCACTGAATTTTCACAAATGACGGGCATCGCCGTTCCCACGATCACCCGGATGCTGCGTCAGGAAACGATTCGTGGAAAAAAACGCGGAGGGAAATGGGCCATCTACGAAAGCGAGCTTCAAAACCGGACCGTTGCAACTCGAAAAGATCCTGCGGCAATGCCACCCGGCCTTAACCCTGCAGCTAATCCACCGACCGATTCCCCTAAAACAGTCGATGTCGATGCATTCGCCCAAATGACCTATCTGACTGAAAAAGGGGTTCGCCAATGGTTGAAAACCGGCCGGTTGTCAGGTCGTACCGGTGCGGACGGCACGCTACGGGTGGATGCATCCAACCTCGAGCGACCCGAACTCCGACACTTGATCAGAAAATAGTTCAATCCACTTCCGGCGATCTGTTTTTCCATAACCTTGGCACCGCCCGCGCTTGGCGAGGTGTATCGATCGGCTTCCTTTTCAATTGTCACCTGATGATTGCCCCCCCTGCCATCGACCCGCCAGGTTCGCCGACCATCGTGCGGTTTACTTGAACCGCAACAGCAAGCACATACGCCGTTGCTTGCGGCGGAGTAAGTGGGCGGACAGGACATCGACTTTCATTCTTACGTTGACGCCTCTCTTGCCCACCGAACGACCCGACAATCTATGGAAAGCCGGTGCAGGCGCAACCGTTCACCCGCACCGGCGATAGATGCTGCTCAATTAAAGCGAATCGGCAGGGTACGCTTCCGCACGGTGAGACTGGATTTTCTCCTTGTTCTTGATCAGCTGTTTTTTGGCTTTGTCGACCACCAGATCAATGGCTTCGTTCCAGGCACTGCTCTCTTCTTTGGCGTGGACATCGAACCCCTTGCCACTAAGGTTGATATCCACGATTTTTCTTAGTTTTTCTTCCTGGAAAACCACATCGGCGGTTCCGGAATGGGGCATGATCTTTTCAAGACGCTCAAGCTTTTCTTCAAGGTAGGATTTCAGGTAATCTGAGGAGTCTACACCTTTGAAGGTGATCAGAATTTGCATATCACGTCCTCCTTTCGCGGCGGCCCGGTCCACTCACCACAGTTTATGCAATCCCCGTGTCTTGCTAGACCGATGGGGAGGTGTAAGGTCATTTGATTCGCTTCTGAATTAAAACGGCAGCGCCTCCTTTCAATGGCTTAAGACGATGATCCGAAATCGGAATCCGTCTGTTTTTTCAGTTTATCATCGGCTGAAAGCCGAGACAATAAAATCCTTTGCTTTTTCCAAGAAGGGTTTCTTGAATTTGACTTTCAGATACAGATCGCCGTTTGGGCCGCCGTTTTTTCCTGTGCCGCCCATCTGGGACAGTCGAATCTGCTGGCCGTCCTTCGTACCGGCAGGAATGCTGACCACCAGCCGTTTAGAACGCCGAAGGTGATGATAGGGATAGGGGCCGCCTGCTCTGGCAAATTCCGGAGTCAGCTGGATGGTGTCGTGAATATCCTGCCCCATTTGAGGAAGGCTCAACCCGGTGACCTTCTGCAGCAGATAATTGGCAAACCGACCCAAACCCGGGGATGCACCGGTCGCCATGGCCTTCCCCCCGCGCCTGCCGAAGCCTCCGCGGTAGATGAATCCGCTGCCGCGAAGGCCATGCTGCCTGAAGTCAAAGCGCTTGTACCCCGAACCGTAAAAATCGTTGAATATGGCATCCACGCCACGAAGGCCGAACGACCGTGCCATCTCCTCGAAGATCTGGTGAATATCGGACCCGCTGAAAATATCCTGCTCGGTGTAGGTATTTCTGAACTGGCCGTAGGCATTGTCACCGAAACGGCTGCGCATGGCATCGTATGCACGACGCTTCTCCACATTGGACAAAACCGCATACGCCTCGTTGACCGACTTCATCATTTCCGCACTGTCCGGATTTTTTTCGTTGCGGTCCGGATGATATCTAAATGCGAGTTCCCGATACGCATCCTTGATTGTTTTTGCCTCTGCATGCGGATCCACGCCGAGAATCTGGTAGTAGTCCTGTTGTGCCATACGCCGGTTTTCCCTTTTTTGAATTGAATTCAACACCCCTTGCCTGCTCAAGTGACAATATAGTCATGAATCGGCCGTTGGCGATGCTAAAAACGGCCGGCCGGAAAAAGGTTTCACCGTGTATTCGTTCAAATTGTCGGCGAAGATGCTCAAGCATTCAGAAAAATGGCCGAATAACAGATTATCATGCAGGATAAGGAAGTTGGGAGTTTAAAGGTGAAACCAAACCTGACCACCCTGTTAATCAGTTCATTTGTCTTGATGGCCGCCCTACTGACCAGACAGGCAATTGACGTTGGTAATTCGACGCATGGTCGCTATTATGTGACGGCCATCTTGATGATCAGCAGTATCATTGCCGTGATCACCGGACTCCGATGCTTGCTGCTTCTAAGACGCCGGCCGATGGCAGTTGGCGCTGCCGATGAGAAAGACGATGACCGGCAGCGCCAGCATTATCGGATGCAGTTTGATGAGGCATCCCATCCCCTTTTTGTCCAGAGGACCGATGACCGCCATTCGGCGACCCAGTTCAGTTGTCCGGTCCGCGATGTCTCGGAAACCGGGATCAGCTTGGGCTGCAAGGGGGTGTACATGCGCGGGCAAACGGTTCAGGGTGAAATTATCTTTGTCAGCGGCCGGACGGCTCCGGTAAATGGCGTGGTGATACGTGAGGAGTCCGACCGTACCTGCCTGCGTCTTCACTGCACCATCGACCCGCCCCTGTTAATGGCGGAGCAGCGTGAACAGATAACCCATGAAAAGGGGAGCCACCCACGCCCGGTGGTCAGCAAGGCCTTGCTGGACAAGACGGCCGGGTCCCTGCCCAGTCACTCGCCAAAAGGGATCTGTCGATTGAAAAGGCCATGAGCGTCCCCCGATTTGTCAATTCGAAAGGGCCTGGATGACGACATCCGGGCCCTTTTTTTTAAGGAAAAGATAGGCGTGGTTAAATCGTATGGCTACAGTTCCCAGAGTGGTGGAACCGCGCCGGAAAATGCCTTGGGCATGTTAAACTCCCCGCTCTCTACCGTCAGTCTCACCAGACGGGCGGCTTCTTCCATCCCCATGGCGTTCATCATGGCAAACGGCCCTTTGGGCCAGGCCAGCGAGGTGCAGATCCCCAGTTCGAGGTCTTTGATGGAGACCACCCCCTTTTCGATCAGATGGGTGGATATGGTGAAGATGGAGCCAAGCAGACGGTCTTTGACGACATCAAGCAAAGCCGAGTCCTCGGCCACGGGTCCATCTTCAAGATCCCATGGGTTGCCGCTCTCAAACTGGTCTTTCAGCTGATCCGGCACCGCCGGGTAGCCGACATCGGTATCGGCCAGATAATCGTTCATGGAAACGGCGGCGTGGTAGCAGGTGCCCAGGCCAGATCCGTTTTGCACCCACATGATCCCGAAGCGCACGCCCAATGCCAGTTGGGAGATACGTTCCAGGGTGGCGACATTGTAAGCGTCGCCATAAAAGGAGTCGAGCATCATGTAGCTGGAGATGAACACCGGATTGATAGCGAAGCCGGGAAAGTCCTTCACCGCGATGGGCACTTTGCGGTTTTTTTCGGCGAATGCCATCAGGGCTGTAAAGGTTCCGTCGCTGGTATGCTTTTGTCTGATCACCTCCACCAGCCGGTTGATGTTGGCTGGAAAGAAATAATGCAGTCCGGCGGTTCGGGAAGGGTTGGAAACCGATGCCATCAACCGCTCGATAAGAAAGGTGGAGGTATTGCTGACCAAAATGGCATCCGGGCGGCACACCTTGTCCAACTCCTTGAAGATCTGGATTTTCAGGTCCATGTTTTCTACTGCGGCCTCAATAACCAGGTCGCATGGTGCCAGGTCCTGATAGCTGGCGGTTCCCGATATCATGCCGGCCACCTGATCCATCTCCTGCTGGGTTATCTTACCTTTGGCCACCCGCTTATCAAGGGCTGCTTTCACCCATCGGTCATACATGGAACGAACCAACTCGTCATTCAGCTCCTTGAAAATGACGCGGTATCCGGACGATGCAGCATTGAGTCCGATGGCCGCACCCATCACGCCGAATCCAACGATTCCCACGGTTTCGATTTTTGCCATCTCTCCTCCTTATTCCATTAACGTAACGTGCCTGGCCATTGCTTCGATACAATGGTGGGGTCGTAATAATTTAAATTATATTAAGATAGTTAATTCAACAATTGAAAAGGGGTAAAGATGAATCGACTCTTTTTATCTCACCCTTGCGCCACAGGGTCAAGGCTATTTTTTAACTACATTAAAGCTACATTGTATTTCAGGACGAAAAATTTGCGCTTCGGCCACCTTGTATTGACCTGCCGGATGGCTATATTGGCACTTGTCCCAAAAAACGCCAACCATACGAAACGAGCAGATATGTCCTCTTTTTCAACCAACGAGAAAATTCGTAATATTGCCATTATCGCTCATGTCGACCATGGCAAGACGACCCTTGTGGACGCCATGTTCCGCCAGAGCGGCCTCTTTCGGCATGGTCAGCAAATGGACGAAAGGGTCATGGACAGCATGGACCTGGAGCGCGAGCGTGGCATCACCATCGCCGCCAAAAACTGCTCCGTGGTCTACCAGGGTGTAAAAATCAACATTGTGGACACACCCGGTCATGCCGATTTTGGCGGCGAGGTGGAGCGAGCGCTGTCCATGGTCGACGGCGCCATCCTCTTGGTAGACGCCTCCGAAGGCCCCTTGCCCCAGACCCGTTTCGTACTGCAAAAAGCCCTCAAATCCAAACTGAAGATCATCGTGGTGATAAACAAGGTCGATCGCAAGGATGCCCGGACATCTGCAGTGCTGGATCAGGTGTACGATCTGCTCATCGACCTGGATGCCAATGAAGACCAGTTGGAATTTCCATTGCTTTACGCCATCGGCCGCGACGGCGTGGCGGGCGAAGCCCCCGACCGCCTGGCCGATGACCTTCATTTGCTCTTTGACGCCATTGTCAGGGAAATTCCCCCGCCCCGGTTCGATGATGAATCACCGTTTCAGATGCTGGTTTCCGATCTGGGCTATTCAGACTATCTGGGCCGCCTGGCAGTGGGACGTGTGGTGGGTGGCAAGGCCGAATCCAGGCACCGACTCATCCGCATCGATGCCAACGGCAGCCACCGCCCCTTGAAAGTCACCCGCCTGCAACTATACGAGGGCATGGACATCACACCGGTATCTACAGTGAGCGCCGGTGAAATTGCGATCTTGTCCGGCATCGATGAAGTATCCATCGGAGACACCATCTGCACTGAAGACGCACCCTTCGCGCTGCCCCGGATTACCGTCGATCCGCCCACGGTTTCCATGCTGTTCACCATCAACGACGGCCCGTTTGGTGGCAAAGAAGGACGCTATGTACAGTCGGCAAAAATCCGGGAGCGGTTGCTCAAAGAGACCTTGCTCAATGTGGCGATCCAGGTGGAGACCACCGGGGACAGGGATTCGGTGGTGGTCAAAGGACGCGGGGAGTTTCAGCTGGCCATCCTCATCGAGACCATGCGCAGGGAGGGGTTTGAATTTTGCGTGGGGCGCCCTGAAGTGATCCTGAAGGAAGCGGACGGGGTCGTCAAAGAGCCCGTTGAACGGCTCTTCGTCGACTGTGGCGAAACCTTCATGGGGGTGGTGACCGAAAAACTTTCCGTGCGCAAAGGAAAGATGATGAACCTCACCAATACGGGGACCGGACGGGTGCGCATCGAGTTTTCAATTCCTTCGCGGGCCCTGATTGGCTATCGGGATGAATTTCTGACCGATACCCGCGGAACGGGCATCATGAATTCCTACTTTTTGGGATACGAACCTTACCGGGGAGACTTTCCCAGCCGTTTTACCGGGTCGATCGTATCGGACCGTCAGGGTCATGCGGTGCCCTATGCCCTGTATAACTTAGAACCAAGGGGTCGGCTGCTTATCCAACCCGGAGAACCGGTTTACGAAGGGATGGTGATCGGCGAGCATAACCGGGAAACGGACATCAACGTCAATCCCACCAAAGAGAAAAAACTGACCAACATGCGCGCGTCCGGCAAGGACGAAAACGTAATCCTGGCCCCTATCCGGCCGATAACCCTGGAACAGGCCATCAACTTTATCCGTGACGACGAGCGGGTGGAAATTACCCCCAAATCCATCCGGCTGCGCAAGGTAACGCTGGGCCTCAAGGCCCGATACGTCCAGCGCGGCGCTAAAAAGTAAGCAACGCTTAGCGGGGGTTTTCGAAAAAAACGTAGCTGGTGGAGTAATCGGAAAACTCGAAATAAACCTTGCGCTCGTCGGCATCCTTGACCATGTTCAAGTTGGCGTCCAGGTAACCGTATCCGAAGCGGTAGGGTCGTGGGTTGTTGTCCGAAGTGCCGTAGGCCGTGGACAATTTATCGATATTGATGAAACGGCGTACCAGCTGTTCGCCGGCGTAAATCTCCAGCACTCCGTCAGTACCGGTCCAGTTCTGGATGGACCGTCCGATCTTGTTCTGTGATTCCTGGGTACAGCCCACTGCCGTTAAGACAGCCAATATTGCCATCGTTTTCATTAATGTCTTCATTACGTTTCCCCTGATTTAGCCTAAAAACGCCTTAAGGCCCCATCATCGCTGCCTGCCGGGCGATCCGGCGGTTTTTTTCACACTCGCTCAGAACGGCTCATCCTCGCCGCAGACCTTGAATATTGCCATGACCTGCCGGCAAAGCAAGTCGAATTGTTCCGGGAAGAGGCTCTGGGCGCCGTCGCTCAACGCCTTCTCCGGCTGGTGGTGGACCTCCACCATCAACCCGTGTGCGTTGGCGGCAACCGCCGCACGGGACAGGGGTAACACCTGATCCCGTCGACCGGCGGCGTGGCTGGGGTCCACCACAATGGGCAGATGGCTCTCTTTCTTGACCACCGGCACGGCGGACAGATCCAGGGTATTGCGGCTGTGGTGAACGAAGGTTCGCACCCCCCGCTCACACAGGATCACCTGGTGGTTTCCCTGGGCCATGATGTATTCGGCGGCCATTAGCCACTCGTCAATGGTAGCGGCCATGCCACGTTTGAGCAGGATGGGCCGGTAAGACTCGCCGGCCCGCTTGAGCAGGCTGAAATTCTGCATGTTCCGGGTACCGATCTGGACCACGTCGGCATAATGTTCCACCAGGTCGAAGGTCTGAAAATCCATCACTTCGGTGACCACCGGCAGGCCGAAATTCTCTCTGACTCGGGCCAATATCTTAAGTCCCTCTTCTCCAAGGCCCTGAAAGGAATATGGTGAGGTTCGCGGTTTGAAGGCACCGCCCCGGAACAGGTGCGCACCGGCTTTTTTGACATGCCCGGCGATGGTCAAGGCCTGCGTTTCATTTTCAATGGCACAGGGTCCGGCAATAAGGGTAAGGTGGCCGTTTCCGATAGTGACCTCTCCCACTTGAATCAGCGTGTCCTCAGCTTTTGTTTCCCGACTGACCAGTTTGTAGGGTTTGGTGATGGGCACTGCCTCTTTGACCCCTGGCAGGCCAACAAACAGGGCCGCATCCACGGGGCCTTTGTTGTTCAACACGCCAATGGAGACGCGATCGCCGCCTGGAATTGGCCTGGCCGTGCATCCCTGTCCTTCAATGACCTTAACCACTTGGTCGATCTGCTCGGCTGTCGCCGTTTTATCCATCACCACCAGCATGCTGCGCCTCCTTTGGTAATTGGGACCCGGGATGGTCATCCCGGCCAGAAAAAAAAGGCCCGGATTAACCCCGCGGCCCCTTTAACTGAAAACGGACCGCCGGATTATCGCCCGTAGGTCCGTTTGCTTGTCATCGATACACCATACATCTCATGCAACGGGGATCCGGCAGGCGCACCCGATTGGTGAGCGCCACCACCAAAACCATAGCTTTCCTATCACTGAGATGTTCATGTTTTTCTGCTTTTCCTAATGGTTACCATACGAGAAGGAATGGCTTGGATATGGCATCCATCATCATAATTGTCAACCGTTTTTCCAATGGGGTAGGCGATGGTGATGGGCTTGAGCCGTAGCACAACGGGCAGACGTAAAAAGGGCTTGACTTGAAGTATGCTCGCATTATTGTATTGCCCAAAAAAAGGAGCGCGATCATGCCGATTTTCGAGTACCAATGCAAGGCCTGCTGCAACCATTTTGAACAGCTCGTGTTTTCATCGGACACCGAGGCGGTTGCATGTCCCGTGTGCAACTGCGCGGACGTGGAAAAGCTGATGTCAGCCGGTGCCGTCCGGCCCCATGGCATTCCCACCGGCTCCGGCGGTTTCCAGCCTCCGGCTTGCAAGCCATCTGCCGGTGGCTGACGCATTTAATCCTGCTTTTCCGGTCCGGAAAAGTTCCCTTTTCAAGAAAAAGGCTCGTTGTCAAACCGGGCCTTTTTCTTTTTCATCCGGCAAGTCGATTCCCATGGCAGCGAGTTCCGATTCCACCCGCAGCGCCCAGCCCCGATTGGCCTTGGGGTTGGCCGGACTGGGGTGGGTCAACCTGCCGGTCTTCAAATGCCTGCCCTTCAAGGCCTCTTCAATCCGCTTTTCGGCAAAACCGCCAATCCCCAGCACCCAATGAGGCTGGAATACCTCGACGGATCGCTGCAGCGCCATATCGCAAATTTTAAAAAGCCGTTTTTTTTCAACCGCCGGAAGCTTGTCGGGTGTGCGGTTGCGGCCGCTGGCTTCCATGAACACCATCGGGCAGTAATTGAGTACGAAAAACTGCTTGAAAAAGTGGTCCGGCGTTCCATACCGATATTTGGCCCATCCCCACAGCCGTTGGCCGCTCACCTCCCTGCGCGTGCACGAAAATCCTGAAACCGGCCGCTTGGGGTGAACGTCGGGCGGCAGCGCGATAGGGGCGTGGATGCCCATCCATCCGGACACCATCTCCACGTCGCCAAACGGTACGCCGGTCTGCGCCATACCGAACGGGCCGGGATTCATGCCTACCAGAATGACCGATTTGACCGTATCCCCATAGCGGGCCACATAGCTGTCGTATCCCCTTCTGGCATAGACCAGCGGATGGTAGGTGTGGGTCACGGGAGCTGAAAAGGTCAACTGCCTGGCGCTTGCCACCAGGTCGTCGGTAATCGCAGCGATACGGGTTGCCGGGCGGCTGTCTGTTTTCACCATCCTACCGGATCGCCCGAGCCCTGACCGGACCGATCATGGCTTGTTTTGCATGAGGGTCCAACATGGATGTCCTGGTTTTCATGCCGGCTTGCCCCTTTCGATTCGATGTTGGCATACGGGTCCGCAAGTCGTTTGAAAATGCCAGCCGTGGCGGATACCCCGAGCCTGGACACCGTAACCCAAACTGCTTTTAAACACAACCGATGCTGCGTCCGACTGGCCTCGCCGAAGGTTGTAACAATCAGATTTTCATTGACTTTTTCAGTAGATGATGGTCCACTTTTTCCGGCACCATTCATTGCGTCATTTCCGATCAGCACCTTCAAACCCCGTTTAAACCAACAGGTCCGTCCATGGCGAATGTCAAATCATCCTCGACTGCCCCTTCTTCGGCGACAAAGACACTGAATGCCAAACGGCTGGAATCCGAAAATCGGAAGCTACGAAAAAAAAACGAGGCATTAAGCCAGAGAAACCGTGAGTTGGACCTGATCAGCCAATCTTTTCTTGCAATTAACTCCAGTCTCGAACTGGATCGGGTTCTTTCTACGATTTTAGAGGCCATCAAAAACCTGTTCGGTGTCGTTGGCAGTTCCATTTGGCTGAAAGATCATCATACCGGGGAGGTGGTGTGCCGACAAGCAGCAGGCTTTCAGCGCAATGTCGTCAAAGGCTGGCGTCTGGCACCCGGTGAAGGAATTGCCGGATGGGTCAGCTCTTATGGCGACAGCGTCATTTTACCGGACACCCGTAAGGACATGCGCCATTTTCGGAAGGTTGCCGATACGATGCAGGTGGAATTGCGTTCCATCATCAGCGTACCCATGCGGGTCAAAGGCACGGTAATCGGTGCCCTACAAGTCGTGGACAAGCAGGTTGGCCGTTTTGATCAATCCCACGGGAAAGTGCTCGAAGCACTGGCCGACGCCTCGGCGACCGCCATCGAAAATGCCCAGCTGTTCGAACAGGCCAATCGTGAAATCGCTGAACGCAAGCGGGCTGAAAAGAAACTGAAAAAGAATGAAAAGGAGCTGAAAGACAAAAGCGTGGCTTTGAAAGAGGTCAATACCGCACTCAATGTGCTGCTGAAAAACAGGGAGGAAGACCAGGTTCACATGGAGGATACCATCGTGGCCAACGTCAAGGATCTGGTGATGCCCTTTCTGGAAAAGCTCGCCCGAAGCCAGCTGGATGAAAAACAGACCACTTACGTGGAAATCATCCAGGCCAATATCTCCAATATCGTATCTCCTTTTCTGCGCCAGATCCCTATGAAGTTTTTCGATCTGACCCCCACAGAAATCCAGATTGCCGATCTGGTCCGCAAAGACAAGACCACTAAGGAGATCGCTCAAATCCTGAACGCATCGGCAAAAACCATCGAGGCCCACCGCAACCGGCTGCGCAAGAAACTGGGACTGACCAATCAGCGGATCCAGCTTCGCGATTACTTGATGACCCTGGTGTAATGGCTTGAAGGTCGATCACGGCTCCGCTGGCCCAATGAGTTCGCGAATCTTTTCTATCAGTTGGGTATTGGAAAACGGCTTGGTGATGTAGGCATCGGCGCCCATGGCGATTCCCTTGGCCATGTCGGCATCCCGGTTTTTGGCCGTGAGGAATATGATTCGGATGGATTCCCACTCGGTCCGTTGTCGAATCATCTGGTAGATCTCATACCCATCCAGATCGGGAAGCATGATATCGAGCAGAATCAGATCGGGCTGGACTTCGGCGATTTTTTCGATGGCTTCCTTACCGCTCTGGGCCAGTTTGGGCAGGTAGCCTTCTTTTTCCATGAGAAATTGCAGCGGCACCAGAATGCTCAATTCGTCATCCACAATGAGAATCGTTTTTCGATGCATTCGACTGCTCCCCCGGGGGCTGACTGGCATGCTGTCCCTGTCTCGCCGAAACGTGACCGCATATTGAACCGAACAGATGATCTTATTTTTCAGTATAGTCGATTTTGGATGGATGCACAATCCGTTGTGATAAATAACGACTCAACGCGCGATTGAACGCTCGTCAACCTGTGGAATCGACCCAAAGGGCGCATTGAACAGGGCGCAACCGAAAGATCGGCTTCGTTGATTGAAAAGAGGCTGCGCCTTGGCCGCATGGGCGGGCGGTCACGCCCACTGGTCTTGATCGTTAAACAGCGCCATGACCTCCCGTCGGTAGCGGTCGAGGGTGTCCACCTTGCGGATCCGTTTGACTATTCGCCGGCCATCCGGGAAACCGGCCGCAAAATAGCTCCAGAATCCTTTCATCCGATCCAGTAGGTGGCCGGGCCCTGAAAACTGGCGGCGGTAGCTGTCCATCAGGTCGTCGTGAAATTTTTCAAACCGCTGGTTTCTGTTGCCGATAAGCCGGTTTCCCGATTGGATCATTTCAGGCAGAAACGGGTTGGCGATCAGCCCCCGCCCCAACATCCAGCCGGATGCGGACGGAAATCTCGATTCCAACGAGTGAAACATCTCCAGGTCATTGATATCCCCGTTGTAGACCACGGAATGGGTGATGCGTGCCAGGCAGACGTCAAAGGCAACTAAATCCACCTCTCCCGCATACATTTGCACCCCGGTACGCGGATGAACAATCACCCGCGCAAGGGGGTAGCGGTTGAAGACCGGGATGAGGTGATCCATTTCACTGCCTGAAAACCGCCCCAAACGGGTCTTGATGGACAAGTTTCCGGCAAATCCATTCAGTACTTTATCGAGCATTCGATCGACCACATCCGGGTGCGGCAGCAGTCCGGAACCCCGCATTTTTTTGGCTACCATGGGAAAAGGACACCCCAGGTTCCAGTTGATTTCCCGGTAACCCAGGTCGCAGAGCGTGTTGGCCAGGCAAAGAAATTCGTCCGGGTCGTTGCTCAGAATCTGGGGGACGACCGGCATGGCCCGGTTGTCGGCCGGCGCCAGATCCCGCAGGTGGGAGGGTTTGATGCGCCGGCCTTTTATTGAGGTGACAAACGGTGCCACCGCCTCGCCAACACCTTTGAAATGGCGTTGATAGGCATTCCTGAACACCGCATCGGTATAGCCGCGCAACGGGGCGAGAATCAGGTGTTTCATCGTCTTTACAGCCACGAAGCGGGTACGGCCAGGCTCAGGTAACATTCCCGCTCTTCGAAGACCAGCCGTTTGGTAACCAAGGATTGAAGGAACGTGCGGATTTGTTCCGGACGCTGGGCGGCAAACGCTTTGATTACCTCTTTGAGGGTGCGGGGGATATGGCAATAACGGTAGATTTCCGCCGATGCCCCCGTGAGCCGATGCCTGGCTGCAGCCTGCATCGGTAAATACTGGTCGATGACAATAAAACGTCCACCATCTCGAAAGGACAATGCCGGTCTGCCGCCGGTCTGCCGCTGCAAGGCGTCATATTCCTTTTGCCACTGGCGTGTCTGTAACTCGACGGGGCGCCACAATTTGAGCTGGTGTGTCCGATCACCGCGATAGCTCTGGATCATGAAACGGATACCCGCAGCCACCGGTTCCGGAAACAGTTTTTTCAAGTTGGGATGGTTGAAGACGGACCGGATGTGAAACCGCCGGGCAAACCGATATACCGGGCTATCCAGACCCAACCAGAAACTGACTGTTTTGAGCGGCCGGTACCATCGGGCAAATGCGAGGGTACGAAGGGTTTCATTGATATCGTTGCTGTCGCTGCCGGGGAAATGAAGCATCAGGTTGGACGCGTTGACGATGCCCAAGGCTTCACAATGCTTCATCAGGTTCAGGTTGTCGATGGCCCGTACACCTTTGTTCATCCTGGTCAGTAATTGGCTGGACAGGGCTTCGATGCCCACTTGAACGGTATCCACGCCGGCCTGCTTCATTTTGCGAAGCAGCGTCGGGGAGGTGGTGGCCCGCAGCTCGGTAAAGATGGACAGATCCAGGCCCAATCTCCGGATCCCATCGAAGATCGACGAGGCCTGTTTCATCGAGAAGGCGTTGTCGGCAAAGGTCAGGGAAAGGACCTGATGCCGCCGGACGAGGTAGGCCACCTCGCGGACGACCTGTTCCGGCAGTTTGGCACGATATCCCTGCCACTGCAGGTTCAGGTTGCAAAAGGCGCATCCCCTGAACCGGCCGGCGGCATCCTGCCGGTGCCACCAGCACCCGCGAGAGCCTTCGACGGGAAGAACAGGGAAGAAACGATGATCAGGAGAAAACCCGGCCAGCATGTTGAAGTAGTCATCGTAGTCAGGCACCGGCAGGCGGTCCAATCGACTGAGTTGACGAAACCGGTCTATTTCGCCAGGCCTGGAATCGGAGGAGAGGACGCCGTCGGGAAGCGTCGAGGCGGACCGGGAGCGGGGGGTGGTCAGATGGCGCAACAGTCCGGTCAGAGGGCGCTCGCCCTCCCCCACCACCAGGTAATCGACATATGGGAAAACCTTCAACAGGTCCGCAGATCGCTCACCGGAGAAGGAAGAGCCGCCTACGACCACCGGCAGCGATGGACAGATGGCCTTGATTCGTGAAATCAGGTAAAGGGAAGCGGTCACCTGGCAAAACGAAATGGTAAATCCGACCGCTGCGAGGGCCGGCCAATCGATTCGCTGTAGCCAGTCGTCGGTGACAGTCTTTACCTGGTGGACCAACTGCTGAAAATCATCAGTTTCCTGATCCTTTCGTTTCAGTGTCCGGGTGTACAGCGATTCAGCCCGAAGGGCATGCTCGGGATAGAGCAGTGCCGAGAAGACGGATTCGGCCCGCCAGACCCGTCGTGAAACGCCCTGATAACGGTCATATCCCAACGCATGGGCCACCTGAAGGAAAAGATGGCAGGCATCCGTTTGAATCTGCGGCAGCGTTTGGCTTAAGTAGGCTTTCAACGCACCCAACGGCAGGGATGGGCGATTGAATAGCGGCCAGGGCGCGGAAACCAAAAGCACCCGCCCCGATATGGCCGTTGCCTCGGCTGACATGATCCTGCGGGTTAACCCACCCGACCGGATCGAGCCAGCAGGCGCTGGACACGCTGGTCGGCGGTCATGTTAATGTTATTTATGATATGTTTGAATTTAAACCATCGATATGAAGATTTATTTACGAATCCGTTTATACACCCGCCTGCAGGCAGCGATTCACCGTATCCGGATAGAAGCGTCAAATGCAGCCGGCCGTTTTTTACCACGGCGGCCAGGTTGGTTTTTTTCAGGTTTTCATACTGACCCTCCAAGCCGATGGATATCCGGGTAACGCCATTGCTCATTTCACGGGAAAGAATCTGGCCCACCACGGTTCCCTTGAAATTCACCGAAGGATCGAAGATCAGCGGTTCACCGTCAAACACCACCCCCATACCGGCTGGGCTCCCATTTCCGATATGCGGCACAGAACAAGCGAACAAACCGATTGCCGATACCATCAAGGTCAACAAAACTGTTTTTTTCATCATCCCTCCACGAATCGTAACGTCTAAACGGCTAAGTGAAGCGAGCACGTACAAGCATCGAGGTGCGAACGGGAGGCTTTCTTATAGCGCTAATGCATGATTTCATCAACCGGAAAGCGTTATTGGGGGCATCCGATGAACGATAGCGCGCCTTGTGGCAGCCGGGGGACAATCTCACGCCGGAGACTGCCCAAACCGTTCCGACTGGTTTGATTTTTTTCCTGAGCCGGCAGTTTCAGATTTTCTAAGATATATGACCTGCCTTATCTCATGAGCAACGAATCGACTTCAGGTGGCAAAAAAGGAAAACCGTCGAGCATGGTGTTCGCACCTTGTCTTCAGCCTTAGCATTGCCCTTGCACAGGCGGTTGCCGCCCAAAGGCATCTTCTTTGGTTCTGCGACAGCGTCGACAAGTGTTCGAGTCAGGATATTTTTTTTGCTTGAAACCTGAAACCGCTCCATATACATCAATTCCAGTCCGATCAAAAGTGACTATCGACACGCCCAACCATCACGGGCGGACGCTTCTGGCTGAACACGGCTTTATTATCGTGCAATTTGAACCACTTCCGACCTGTGGACCAACTATGAAAATTTCGATTCGCTGGGCGCTGATTGCCGGTTTTTTGGGATTGATCTGGGGAACCCACCTGATCACGACCACGTCTTCCTTTATCACCTCCCAGGACGTGCTTCGACAGCACGCCCGGGATATCATGAAGAACATCGCCGAACTGGCCATGGAGCAGTCCCAGCGCCACCTGTTGCATGCCCATGCTGCGGCCGCGTTGACCCGGCGCCTGATGGCATCCAACGTGGTGGGCAACCAGACGCACCAAATTGACGCACTGGAGCGCTATCTGCACGACCAACTCACCGTCAATCCCCATTTTGCCGGCATTTATGTAGGCACGCCCCAAGGCGATTTTTACGATGTGCGCCATTATGACGCCAAGGTAAAAGGGGGGTTTCGCACCAAGGTTATCCTAAACACCGCCCAAGGAAGGCAGGTCCGCTTGAACTACCGGGACTCCCTTTTTACGCCCCTTGGTGAAGAAAACAACAACGCAGACACGTATGATCCGCGAAAGCGACCCTGGTATCAGAAAGCAGTTGCCGAAAACGGCATCGTCTGGACCGACCCATACATCTTCTATACCTCACAAAAGCCCGGTATTACCATTGCCGGGCCCTTTTTCGATCCGTCCGGGAAACTCATGGGCGTGGTTGGCGTCGATATCGAAATCGACCAGTTATCGGTTTTTATCGGCAATTTGAAAATCGGCAAGAACGGAAAAGCATTCATGCTGAACCGCAACAGCGACGTCGTGGCCTTCGGGAATCTGGACAAGCTGAAAATCCTGGAAGCGGGGGATGGCGGTACCCCCCGCCTGGCAAAAATCAGAGAGCTTGACGATCCGCACAGCCGGAAAGCCTTCGAAGCGGCAAAAATCCAAACCGACGCATCGGGGATGCTGATCATGGGCGAATCGCGATTTTCGCGGTTTACCCACGAGAATCAGATCTACCTGGCCATGTTCACTCCTTTTTCCAACCCTCAGTGGCCCTGGATCATCGGGGTGTACCTGCCTGAAGACGATTACCTCGGCGCCATCAAATCCAATCGATTTTACAATATCCTGGTCACCGCAATGATTTCCCTGTTTGCCGCCTTTGTGGGATTTCTCCTGGCCCGAGGGGTGATCCGCCCGATCGCCCTGCTGGGACGCACCTCTCGGCAGATTAAAATGGGTCAATCGGCCCCCCTGCCGCAAATCCATTCGGCTTATTCCGAAATCCAGGAAACCGCTGACGCTTTTGCGGAAATGAAAACGGCGGTGGAGCGAAGCCGCAAAAAATACCAGGGTATTTTCAACAATATCCAGGATGTATACTACGAAGCCTCCATCAAGGGAACGCTGATTGAAATCAGCCCGTCCATTGAAAAAATATCCCAATACCGACGACAGGAGCTGATTGGGAAAACCCTGCTTAAAATTTATGCGGATCCCGGCCAGCGGATGGGTATCGTTGACAAACTGATCGACAAGGGCCGACTCAACGATCAGGAAGTGGTGTTCAGAGATAAGGACGGGCGGTTGAAACACTGCTCCTTGAATTCCACTGTGCTGCGGACCGAATCCGGTAAGCCCTATCGCATCATCGGTTCCCTGCGCGACATCAACGACCGCAAAATGGCCGAGCAAGAGCTGCTTCGATACAAGAATCAACTGGAGGCGTTGATCAAGGAGCGAACCCTTGAATTGCAGAAAGCCAACGACGGCCTGGTCGGACAAATCGAACAACGCCGATTGACGGAAACGCAGCTTCGTGTCAGCGAAGAGAAATACCGCACGATCCTGGACACCATCGATGAGGCCTACTTTGAGCTGGACGACTCGGGCAATGTCACCTTTGTCAATGATGCCGCCTGCCGGATCATGGGCTACGATATCGATCAACTGATTGGCATGCCGTTCAGGCGCTTTTCGACACATCAATCGACACGGGAGATCATCCAGGCATTCAGCAAGATGGTCCGCTCCGGTGAACCGCTGCGGGTGACCGCTTTCCCGGTGATCACACAGGACGGCAGCGACAAGGTGCTTGACTTGAGCGCGGCATTGATTCTGGATCCTTTAGGAGCCGTCACCGGATTTCGCGGCGTGGCTCGCGATGTCACGGCCAACATCCTTGCCCAGAAGGAAAAAGAGAAACTCCAGGGCCAGCTCAATCATGCCCAGCGGATGGAAGCGGTGGGCACCCTGGCCGGCGGCATCGCCCATGACTTCAATAATTTACTGATGGGGATCATGGGCAATGTGTCCCTGCTCGCCTCCAAACTCGAGGCCACCAGCATGCTCTCCGAATACCTGCGGGCCATCGAGCAATGCGTAGAGAGCGGTGCCACCCTGACGCGTCAACTTCTCGGATATGCCCGGGGTGGCAAATACCAGGTCGCACCCGTCAACCTTAACGAGACGGTCCAGCGGACCGCAGACATGTTCGGCCGAACTAAAAAAGAGATACAGATTCATGCCCGCTACCAGGAGAATATCTGGACGGTCGAAGCGGACCAGGGCCAGATCGACCAGGTGCTGGTCAACCTTTACGTCAATGCCTGGCAGGCCATGACAGACGATACGACCCTGTCCCTGTCAACCAAAAACCTGCTGCTGGACGAGGTTTTCACCGCGTCTTTCGGCGTCAAGCCGGGTCCCTATGTGGCCGTTAGTGTTAAAGACAGGGGAAACGGCATCGACCCGGAAACCATGAAACGAATTTTCGAACCATTTTTCACAACCAAAAAAATGGGCCGGGGAACCGGCTTGGGACTAGCCTCGGCATTTGGCATCATCAAGAACCACGGCGGCATCATCGACGTGGAAAGCCGGGTGAGCCACGGTTCAACATTTACCATCTATCTGCCTGCCATATCCCGGGTTCCCGAAAAAATATCGGCAGCACCACCCAATCTGCCGCTCAACGGGTCCGGCACGTTGCTGGTGGTGGATGACGAGCCCTACATCCTGAATGCCCTGACAGGAATACTCCAAGACTTGGGATACCATGTCATTCCTGCCAACAGCGGACACCAGGCCATTGCCCTTTTCGAAAGCGGGATGGGTAGAATCGACGGGGTGCTGCTGGATATGATCATGCCCGACTTAAACGGCCGTCAGGTCTTGGCCCGGCTGAAGCAGATCCAACCGGGCGTCAAGGTGCTGCTGTCCAGTGGATACAGCCTCGATGGTCTGGGGGGAAAAGAAGAGGCGGGCGATGGGTTTATTCAAAAACCGTATCATATAGAACAGTTGGCGGCTGCCTTGAATGAGCTCCTAAACGGCGGCAATCGTGCTGGGACCGCCTGATTCGACCCGTCACGATCTATCGCGATGCCAGCTACTTGGGATTTAAGGAGTAGTCGGGATCAGTCTGACGGTCAGGGGCAGAACATGTATGGCGCGCGACACTTCCCGGGTGCGCCCCAAGGTCCATTCAGCACATTGTTTGCCATTGACCATCAGCGAATTGATCTGCCGCACCACGTCGGCGACATCGATCACCGGGTGCCGCATGAACACCTCGGGAAGGCCGTAGGTCAGGTTGCAGGCCAGGCACTTTCCGGGTCGCTGTTTGAGCTGAAATTCGAGATCGATCTGATCGTCCGTTTCCCCTGCAAAGGTAAGGGTGATATCATAGGCGCCTTCTGACGCATCACCCAAAAGGGCAGCGAAAAACCGATCCGCGCGGTCCGATGGGAAAATTTCGTCCAGCGTGCGTTGATTTAAAATCGACTTGCATGAAGGTGTGTGCATCAATTGGGTTCCTCAGCTTCGAATCCTCACTCGTGCAGCCGTTATTGAACCGCCATAGCGAGCGATTTCTCGCCGCTTGCGGCGGGGTTAGCGAGCGAACAGGAAATCGATTTTTATCCTTACTGTAAAGATTCCCCGCGGCTTGCCGCGGAGAGGTTCAATCAAACTTCCTATCGCGGTCCGAACCTGACCGTTCATCTACACTAGCGTCCATCCAAAATCAACCGCCCTGTCCATAGCGCAGGCACAACGTCGGCTTATCATCGGGGTAAAGTGCCCTCGAGATAGCGCCGGCCCAATCGGCGGTGGATGACCGGCAATGAAGTCATCGCGGGCGGCACATAATCGAAGATCGTCTTTAAGAACCGTTCGGTAATCCGGTAGGTGGCACCCCACAGCAGTTCATCGTCGCCATCGTGACGGTGAACAAAACAGGGCATATCCCGGTATGGCATGTCCGGTTCCCCGGGGGTGCCGGTCTTGAACGAAATTCGATATCGTGCATAGTTAGCGGCATCGAAGAACGCCGCCACCGGGATGGTGATGATTTTTTCCACTTCCCAGTTGGGGAAAAAGCGTTTCTGGTTGTTCACCCATCCTACCATCGGGTAAATGGCGCGTTTGAACATGACCAGATGCTGGGCAGGCATGGGGCCCAAAAATCTCACCCCAAGTGGATTGAGCCGCATCTCTTCAAATCCTTCCCGCAAGGCAGCGGCCAGGAGCAGGGCCAGCTTCGAAAAATCAGTCTTTCGGTGTCGCCGCCACCACGAACCATGGGGCCACCGGGACAATGGCATTCTCGGCCAATTGAGCCATCTGGCCAGCAGTCGGTCGATTATCGGTGCGATGCCGCCACCCGGGCAACAAAGGTCTCCAGGTTGGCGAACTCGCTGCGAACGCTTGTTCAGGATCAAATACGGCTCCCCGTCGCCATCTTTTCCCAGCAGGAAAAGAACCGCAGAGTGTAGACTCAGGTCGCCATTGGCACTGAAAGCGAAGGTTGCTGGAGACAGATGGTGAAGCCGTTCCTGTACGAGTCGGATGAACGATTCGGGCGATCGGGGCAGCGCTGGCATGGTGGTTTCCATCGGTGTTGCCTGGCTCACTTAACGATTCGGATCCGGCATGTGGCGCGCAACCGCTTCCAGAGTGCCCGGATGATCACGGCGGCCACGTCCTTGGTTTCCAGGTTCCACTGGCCCGACTGGCGCTGACAATCCGTCAGCAACCCGGTGTTGGCGGTGAACAGATCGAAATGGTTGTTGATATAGCTTCCCAGTGTAAAATGCAGTGAAACCAGTTCGTCCGCAGTCATGTTGGCAATGGCAGCCCTGTCTTTCAGCGACAGGGTCCGCTCCAGATGATCGACTGCCGCCTTTATGCTTCGGGGCGGATCTTCCCGTTGAGGCAGACGCTCCTGTTCGACGACCGACATCAGCGGCGTAGTGATGCCGGTTTCGATCATTGAAAGAAAAAAGGTCGATTCAAGGATTTTGGATACCTTGTCCGCAACCGAATAGTCGACGCGGTTTTCACCCTCCCCGTCAACATGCAACACCTTGATTCGATTCTCGGCGATCCACCTGGCTATCCGCCGGGATGCGGAAAATCCATTTTCCCCTTCAAGATCCTGAATGAGCAGGGCTTTGTTCTGCCGCAAAGCGGTTTTTCGGGTTGTTTCCAGTCGAATGGAAGCCGTTTCTCCGGTGGTGAAATAGACGGTGCCGTGGCTGGCCTCGACAGACTTTTCCGTGATCGATCGCTTATCAGCGACCGACAGCCGGTCGAGGGAAAATTTATTGGGGATCAGCTCACCTTCACGGAACCATCCGCCATAGGCCAATCCCAGTTTGACGGCTACCTCCAGGGCAGCCACTGCTGCACCGGGCTTCCCGCCGGAAATGATCTTCTCGATCATCCGTTCTCATCTCCCTCGATGTCTTTCAGGTCGGTCTTTATCCCACCGGCTGCAGGAAAAATAACCAATCGCTGACCGGGATGGATCACATTGCTCAAGCCGATGCGGTTCCAGATGAGCAGTGCGGCAAGGGGCACCTCGAACTTCTGGGCGATTCCTGAAAGGCTGTCTCCCTCCTTGACCACGTAAACGCGTTGGCTGCGAATTTTGGCGTCCGCTTCGATCAGGGCTGCCAGACGGTCATGAAACCCGGCTTCACCGTCATCGGGTATGTTTACGTTGCGTGTCCCGGCAGCCAGGTAATGCCCCCGTATTTCCGGGTTGAACTCCTTGACCGTTTTAAAATCGGTTCTGGCTGCGTTGGCGATCAAACGCAGGGGAAGATCCGTGAACGCATTGACCCGAACCGTCGAAAACGTCTCCGGAGTATAAAAATCACTTGCAGAGAGTTCAAATCCATGATTCCGGGGTGCTTCGACAATGCGTTTGATGGCCAGGATACGAAAAACGAAGCGCTGGGTTTCCAGGGGAAGGTAGAGTTGATAATAGTTGGTGACGCCCTGCTCCAGGATTTCAGCTTCGAGGCCCTCTTCCCCCATGTTATAGCCTGCCAGGGAAAGGCTCCAGGAACCGAATCGTTCGTAGAGCGCTTTAAGGTATGTCAGCGCTGCCGGCGTACTTAGATATAGATTACGCCGTTCGTCAAAATTGTCATCCACGACCAATCCATATTTTCTGGCTGTCTGGGGCATCAATTGCCAGACTCCCATCGCGCCTTTACTGGACCCGGCGTGCATTCTGAGGGCACTTTCAGCGACGGCAAGATACTTGAGGTCGTCGGGTAGTCCATTTTCCCTGAGCATCTGTTCAATGTAGGGGAAATAGCGGGTGGTCCGTTTCAGCCAGAGAATCACTTGGGGACGGTTTCCCATGGCGACCAGCATCTCTTTCTCGAACCGCTCCAGCACCTGTGGATCGTCAGCAGGCACCGTTTCCCCGCACAACCGGATCGGCTGTTCAAGCTTGAGCGCCGATAGCAGCAGGTCATCTTCGATCGCATGGGCCAGGCTCAGGCGGGGAAACAGCACGCTGACAAGGATCGCGACGGTGTATATGGCAAGGTTTGGCATGATGAGCATTGTCTTATTCATGAATTTCAATTGTCCGCCAACGCCTGGCGGATGAGTGGGTTGGTTCAGCAGCAACCGATGGCTCGCAACACGGTTGAAACCCTATCATAATCAGTCTGATCCGATTGTCACTCGAGGGAGGAATAACGAGTGCCACTTGCTCGCTATCGTGACTCGGGGCGAGTTCTTTACATTGGCCGGCGTTTTTGGAAACGCCCCACTTTTTTTCTCAGGTACGTGTTTGGTTTCCTAATCCAGTTTCAACCAACGGCAGATCAAGCTTTTTATCTCCGCGTTTTCCAGTTTATCGCCGGTTACGGAAACCAAACCCAGACGAAGGGAAATCCGCTCATCATCGCCCCATGGCCACCACGCCGCATAAAGCACCACCCCGTTAACGGGATCCATGGTAAACACCTTCTGGCCGGGCACGAGACCGAAACCGGACTGGAAATAATCGCGGACAGGTGCATCGGCATCGTTAATGGTGGTGAAATCCCATTTGTAAGAAAATTCAAGCGTCAGCGGAAGCTCAACCATGATTTCATCCTGACGGTCGATTACCGCCAGGGCCAGGTTGAACTCTTTGTCCCATCGCCACGGGCAGGTTTCAGGAATATTGAGGCTGATGCGTTGGCAGACGGTTCCCAGAGATTCCAGATCGTTACGTGGCATGGGTTTCCTTCCCGTTGAGATGAATGCCTACCTTATTTTGATGCTCCTGTTCGGCATCTGCATTGATGGCAGGCCTGCCGCAAGTTAGTTTGTCCCGAATATAGAGCACCCGGCGGGTCTGTTGCAAGTACTAGCCGGTCCGAGGCCGCAGAAACCGTTTGGCGGTTGTTTTTTTTCATCACGACCAACGCGGTTTGCGCAACCGGGTTATCCTGAGGAAGCCGCCACGGAGACAGGGATGGCCGGCAGGATCCTCACCAGCACAGCCGGATCGACGGCCACGATAAACCCGCGTTTGCCACCGTTGATGTATATCGTTTCCATGTCCAAAATGGTGGTTTGTACATAGACCGGCATGTTCTGCCGGGTACCGAAAGGGCTGATGCCGCCGACCTGGTATCCTGTGCAATTCAAGGCCCTTTCGGGCCGGACGGGAAACACTTTTTTCGCACCGATCACCCGGGCCAGCGTCCGGGTCGACACCACTTGGTCACCATGCATGAGTACCAGCAGAGGTGACTGCGCGTCGGTCTCCATCACCAGGGTTTTCACCACCCGATGTTCGGGAATATTCAATTCCATAGCTGCCTGGCGGGCACCACCTCGCTCGGTGTAGGTATACATGAACGTATGAAATTTCACCCGCCTGTCGCGCAGGAATCGTATGGCCTGGGTGATCGGGTATCTGGGTCTGTTCATTTGTCCTCTATAGCCGCGCATACCGCATACCCCCTCCTCGGATATGAAACGGCGGCCATTTTTCCAAAAACCGGTTGAACGCAATAGTCATTTATATCAAGTTGCAGCCTATTTTCATAGTCCTTTACACCGTTGGGAAACACCCCCTCATCAGTAGTATTTGTTTAAGTTTATTTGTAATTATTCCTGTATGATTGTCACTAATAATTCAAGTTTTAAAGGAATTCTAAGTAGTCAAGTACACCTCCGATTGCAACCGCGTTGGGTAGACCATGACCATGTTTGTGGTAATGAACAAAGCCAAATGGAATTCGTTGGGTCCGGAGATCCAATGCGTTTTTGAATCGAACAGCCGCAAGTGGATCGATGTCCATGGGGAGCGCTGGGATCAAGGCGACAGGGAGAGCCTTGCGTATGCCAACAGCCTGAAGAACGAAATCCTTGAACTCAGCAGCGACGAGTCGCTTCGCTGGAAGTAGAAAGTGCGCCCCATTATCGACGCCTACATTTCCGGTGCGACGACCAGACAGCCGGACGGCAGCGGCTACGTCGACATGCTCGTCCACGCCATCGATGGACAAAAATGACCGGGGCGCGGCGGTGAATCGGATTGAACGTCTGGTGGGCCGGCTGGCCTCTTTTTTCAACGGTATCGCGGCGGGATGCGCCATGCTCGATGTTGTGCGGTTCGCCAGTTGCGCGTCATGGTCCCTGAAGGCATTCAACCCTGCCCCGGAAAACAGTGCCGATCCGTCGACAACCCTGTCAATCCGACAAGATATAAGGAATCGTTAATGAGCCTTACCATGGCCGGCGTCACCGGCCTCATGCTGCTGTTCATCCTGATTTTCACCGAGATGCCCGTCGGTTTTTTGATGGCCCTGGTAGGCGTGGCCGGCTTCGCCGGTCTCGTGACCGTGGATGCGGCGCTCAACCTGACGGGCCAGATTGCCTTTCATTCAGGCATCAGCAGCCGGCTGTTCTAAGTCGCCTACACGTTCATCGGTCACTGTCCCGAGGGAATGGCCGTCGCCACGCTGGGAGCCTGCACCGGCTTTTCCGCCACCTGCGGTTAGGCCAACGCAAAGGCCGCCACCATGGCCGCCGTGACCCTTCCCGAAATGAAAAGACATCACTATCAGGACAGTCTGGCCACCGGCGTGGTATATGCAGGCGGGAGCCTGGGCATCTTGATTCCGCCCAGCGTCATTTTCATCATCTACGGGATCATGACCGAGCAGTCCATCGGCAAACTGTTCATGGCGGGGATCGTTCCGGGGATTCTGCTGACGGCTCTGTTCATCCTGACCGTGGTCATCTGGGTGACCCTGCGCCCTGATCTGGCACCCCGCGGTCCTCGGACGACGCGCAAGGAAAAACTGGAATCCTTGTCCGGTAAATAGTGGAGACGCTGATCCTGTTCGGATTGGTCATGGGCGGCCTGTTCCTCGGCATCTTCACCCCGACGGAAACTGGCGCCATCGGCGCCATGGGCACGCTCTTCATCGCCGTCATCCGCCGCAATATCAGCGGTAATGGACTCATCCGGGCACTGTTCGAGACCACCCGTATCTCCAGCATAGTTCTGGTGATCGTGGCCGGAGCCACCATTTTCGGTCATTTTCCGGCCATCACCCGGATTCCCTTCGATGTGGCCAATTGGGTGACTGGTTTCAATCTACCTTCCTATCTCATAATGGCGCTGATCATCGGCGTGCATCTGGTGGGGGGCTGTTTTATCGATACCCTGGCGTTCATCATGCTGACCGTCCGCATCTTCTACCCGGTGATCATCTCCATGGGCTACGATCCCATGTGGTTCGGGGTCATTATCGTTCTGGTCACCCAGATTGGCGCAATCACGCCGCCGGTGGGCGTCAAGGTCTATGTGGTCAGCGGAGTCGCCCGAACCGTTCCTCTTGAGGTCATTTTCAAAGGCGTCCTTCCCCTGCTCCTTGCCCTGGTTGTCGGTGTGCTGCTCATGATACCCTTCCCCCAGATAGCCTTGTATCTGCCCGGATTGATGAAATGAACCTGCATCCTAATCGGTTGGAACGAAAAAACCGCACGCCGGCTGCTCGGATCGTGCGGTTTTCTTTTTGGGTGCGGCGGCGATTATTGGAATGACTTGGAGATTCGACCCGACTCCCGGTTTTGAAAGATGAGTTCCTTGGGTTCGATCTCACGGTTGTATTCTATCTTGCCGTGGGAAATGCTGCCCGGTTCAAGCACGCTGTCCAGGCTCTCGCTGAACTCACCCGTCACCTTGTTGTTATCGCGGTCAAGTAGGGTAAAATGATCGGGATGGGTGGTGATAATTTGTCTGCTGACATTTTTCACCCAGACATACAGCATGCCGTTGCCCATGTCGTGTACAGCCATCTCTGCAATGCCGTTTCCGGTGTATTGCCTCAGCCGTGCGTTGCGTCCCTCGCGCGCCTGCTCCCACGCCTGCCGGCGTTTCGCATTGGCTGAACGGATGGCGCGTTCCTGTTGGGCTTTTTTTTGTTGGGTCAGTCGTTCTTCGTAAAGCGCCACCTTTTTCTGGTACCTTGAATTGTCGGGATCCAGAGCCAGCAATTGGCGGTACAGCTTCAGGTTCAGAGCGGCATTGGAGGCCGGAACCGGTTTGACTTCGTTTTCCAGGGCTTCGATTTTTTCCCGACGGGCAGCCTTTGCACGCCGTGCAGCAGCCTCTGCCATTTCGGCCTGCTGCCGTTCATTTTCGGCGATGGCCGCCTGGCGGAGACGCTCATTCTCTTCGCGGGTCCAGCGTTCGGCGATGTCCCCGCCGACAGCCACAACCGTGCCGTTTTCAAAAGCGATCGGTGTGCACAACTCCGCTGTTACCGGTTCACCGGATCCATCCCCGGCTTTTGTCTGATAAAATGCCACAAAACGCTGGTCGCTGATATCATTCCGGATATCTGGCGGCCCCAGGGATTCAAAAACAGCTTCCTGGGAGTCTCCTGGTTGGATTCTGTTCAAGGCGCTGATGGTTTTGTTGATGTCCAGATGGACACAAGCGGTCAGCGTTAACGCTGCGATGAAAACGACCACCCCGATTCGCATTGCACCAATCTCCTTCTTCCGTGGTACGGGGATCATGGTTATTGATCCTGCTGTCTTTGTCCCGCAATGGGTTGCGCAAAGTGGATTTCCGAATCCCAGGGAAACAGTATCCAGGTATCCTGGCTCACCTCGGTCATGAACGTGTCGACCAGGGGCCGGCCGGCCGGTTTGGCATAAACCGTGGCGAAGTGGGCCCGGGGAACCATTTCGCGAACCTTTTTAGCCGTTTTACCCGTATCCACCAGATCGTCGATCAGCAGCCAGCCGTTGCCGTCACCGGTCGTGGATTTGAGCACCTGAATCTGGCCCTGATTTCGGCCAGCGTAACTTGCAACGCAAACGGTGTCAACCAGTCGGATATCCAGTTCCCGCGCAATAATGGCGGCGGGTACGAGGCCGCCCCGGGTGATGGCGACAATGCCTTTCCAGGGCCCCAGCTCGACCAGGCGCCAGGACAAGGCCCGGGCGTCCCGGTGCAATTGCTCCCATGAAATGGGATAGGTACGATGGTAAGTGTTCTCCCGGCCGATGGTCATCGGATTTGCAGCCCGCCCTTTCTCACGAGGTTCCGGTCCAGAGGCGTGCCCGCCCAGGCGTGGGACATGACCATCAACAGGTCATCGCGGTCCAGTTCCTCGGGATTGCACAATATGGTTCCATCCCCCAGTGCTTTGTCCGCTATGGCTTCAATGCTATCCACCGGCACCCGGGCACCGCCGTCCGGACCCACGATCTCCTTGAAAAACCTGGCGTGGCGTCCACCGGTCTCCTGGTGAAGGCGCTGGTTCAGCTGTCTTATGGCCGCAATGGCATGCTGCGCCCGCAGATGAGCCGGTGTCTGCGCATAGGTACGCGCCCCCGACAA
Organism: Desulfosarcina sp.; assembly: GCF_055467485.1. Lineage (NCBI taxonomy): Bacteria > Pseudomonadati > Thermodesulfobacteriota > Desulfobacteria > Desulfobacterales > Desulfosarcinaceae > Desulfosarcina > Desulfosarcina sp. The sequence goes on from NZ_JBUOIV010000010.1 coordinate 32,556, forward strand.
CGGCAGCAACAACTGGGCGGTCAAATGACCGTTTTTATGCATATTGTACTCCAGCCCGTAGGGGAGCAGAATTGCCATGCAGGTGCCATGGGGCACGCCGCAGACCGCACCCACTGAATGGCCCAGGGTGTGGACCATGCCCACCATGGCGTTGGAAAAAGCTACGCCTGCCAACGTTGCGGCCACGGCCAGTGCCAGTCGCCCGCGTGCATTCTCCGGCTCATTTATCACCTTCAGCAAATTTTGGCCAATCAATTCAATGGCCAACAGCGCATGGGCGTCACTGAGCGGATTCTTGGCCAGGCAGGTATAGGCCTCGACGGCGTGGGTCAGGGCATCCATGGCGGTTGCGGCCGTGATCGCCGGCGGCAGCGTCAGCGTCATGCGCGGATCCAGCACCGCTATGTCCGGCAACAGGAAATAGGACGCAAAAGGCATTTTCAGGTTTCGGGCATGGTCGGCGATCACCGCCACCAGAGTCACCTCCGATCCCGTTCCCGCGGTGGTGGGAACGGCCATCAGTGGCTTCAACGGACGTGCCAGAATGCCGGCTCCGGAAAACTGCAGCAGGTCGTCGGCATTCTCAGACACCAGGATATTGACCCCTTTGGCCGTATCCATGACCGACCCGCCGCCCACGGCGAGGATTGCATCGCAGCCGCTTTCCCGGTACACCCCGGCGAGCCGAACAACCACTTTCAGGTCAGAATCCGGCGGAACATCGTCTTCTACGGCGCCAATCCGGATCCCCGGAGTGATGGCCGCGCTGAGGATATCAATCAGGCCGGCACCGACAACCCCCTCATCGGTGATGATCATGGGGCGCTGAGCCCCTAATTCGTTGAGCAGTTGGGGTATTTTTTCCAGCGCATGGTGGCCGGCAACAGTTTTGACAGGGCAGAAAAATTCGTAGTAGCCCGGGAAATACATGATCAACTCCTCTGAAAGTGATTGGAAAAGAATAGTTTTCTACCGGTGGCCACTTCAGTTGTCCATCGCCGTAACGCCTCGCCTGGCGCCCTCCAGTATACGCGCCACGTGGTCGTCGGAGGAACCGCTGGCCAGATGGGACCGGATCCGTTCAATCTGTTCTACCGTCATGTCGCTGTCAACGATAGCGGATGGGATTTTTTCAGACAACTCGGCATTCAGCGCATCGAAAAATTCCCAAAACAGGGCAATGGTGCGCGGTGTTTTCAGGTCGGCGGCAGTCACGGCGAAAATGTCCGCCCCCACCATGGGGTATAGCAGTTCCCCCACCTGCTCCGGTTGGTTATACCCTGCCTCAGCCACCACATGGGGCAGCAGCATCGCCATTAAAAAGCCCAAGGGAAGGTCGGTCCCCTCCTTCAGGCCGGTGGCCAGGACATGGCAGATACCCGGAGAGGAACTGAAATAGGCGCAACCGGCCGCCACCTGGCCATTGACGACGGCACTGAGGTTTTTTTTGCGGTCCGTTTTTCGGAGGGCGGCCGGCAGGTGTTGCATGATCAGGCCAATGGCTGTGTGAGCGTAGGCGCGGCACATGGGCCCGGCAGAATCGTCGAGGAACGCCTCCACGGCATGAACCAGCGCAATCATCGCCCCATCCACCACATCGCGGTCATTGCGGTCCACCATCATCGCCGGATCGATGAAAACAACGGTGGGGATCAGCCGCGGGGAGCACAGTCGCCGGATTCCGTCGTTGGCATAGCCGGTCGCCTCATCACCGTTGCCGGCAGCCGTGGCCACCAGCATCAGGGGACGCAGCGGCCCTGGGTCGGAAGCCTCCTCGCCTGCCTCGTCAACGCTTTCATGAAAACCCTCAGAAACCATCAAATTCAAGCATTTTGCTGTGTCCACCACCGCGCCATGCCCCAGGGCAAGGATACTGTCGCAAGCCCCGTCCCGGTACATCCGCGCCAGCACGGGCATCAAATCCGGTTGCGGCCGGTCCGGCAGGCGGTCATAAATGCCCAGTGTCAGGCCGGAGGTTTTGAAGGCATCGACGACGCTGCCGATCCGCTTCTTACCGACCTGGTCACGACTGGCCAGAATCAGCGGTGCGTTGGCATTGAAGGCTGACAGTTCTGCGGGCAAGTTCTCCAACGCACGGCTACCGCAGTTGATTTTCAAGGGACAGGAAAAGGAAAACTCATCAAACAGACGCATCGATCACTCCTCCATTCATTAGAGCGAAGCCACTTTCGCGTCGCGACACGATCAAAGACCGACCACTGCACGCAGGTAAATCAGGGCACGGCCCACATATTTCCGAAAGGGAGGCCACTGGGGGTATCGCCGGACCGCCATTGAAGCCAGCCGCCTGGGCAACAGGAATACTTCCACCATGTCCAGGATGCGAACCACGGCGCAGGCGGCGGGAAGTTCCCCGTCCACAATCAGTCGGTCCCTGGCCGCTGCCGTGACCGTGGCCTCCTGAAAGGTGAAAAGCAGCATCGCCGCCTCGATGTTTTTGATAATCAACTTCAAATCGATATAGCGCTGCTTGATATTGGCGCCCAGGTATCTGACCTTGCCGGCTTTGTCCTTGCCCACAACCATGGCCGGTCCCTCTGGTGCAACGGTCAGGGCGAAGGTGAATCCGTCGGGGATGGTATCGAAGGCCTTGCGCACCTCCCGATCCACCCGGGCGGCCGCCTGGATGGCCCGCCCCATGAACCAGAGCATGATGGACAGGTATAACCGTTTGACCGGTTTGCCGCCGGGTGAAACCATCCTGAAATACTCCAGCCGCGGGTCGGTAGCCATGTCCCATTTGGGCTTTATCCCCAGCCGTTTCAGCGTATTTTCGGTTGGGATACCGTGGGGATCATATCCGCGAAGCCGGTAATAGGCATCGAGCATGGGTTGCAGGGGAACTGTCCGTTTCTTGGCATCGCAGCCCCGTCCTTCGGTGAGAAACCGTCTCGGCAGGGTATCGTCTTTACGGGATATTCCTTCGCCGGTGTTCATGGTGCGCTCCAGCACGTGAATCCGTGCACCGGCCGTGAGCATCTGCCATTGGTTCAATCGCAGGCCAGTCATCGACCGCCATAGCTTTGAGAAAATGCTGATGTCCATGAGCATGATGGCAACGGCCGGCAGATATTGCATGATCAGGCGCAGCAGAAACGTGGGCGTGTATTTGACGATGGGGGGTTCGAGCACATAAGCGTAGGATGTAAACTGGCAGGTGTGCAGGGAGTTGACCGCGGCGTAGAGGTTTTCAAAAAAGGCGACGAATCGTGCTTTGGCGCGGGTGGTGTAGGGGTTGAGAAAACCAAAGGTTACTTCCAAGGCAAAGGTGGTGGCGGACAGGTGACAGGCGCCCCGGTTGGCAACGGCATAGGCCAGCCCCTGCCCCCACGCCCCCCTGGGATCGTAAGCTGGCATTTCCAGTCCTTTGACCTGGATCGCAAAATCCGAACCGCCATAGCGTTTAGACAGCAACCGCGTGCCGTTGGCCATTTCGTCGCCGAACCCCCGTCGCCAGGCCATGTCATCAAGGGCCTGGGCAACACCATCAGGGACGCCAAACTTCAAACCGGTGGAGATCAGGCCCTTTTCACCGGCTTCCATGCACCATGCCAGGACCGATCCGGCCGAGATGGTGTCCATTCCCAGCAGGCCGCATTGGTCGTTGAAGGCGGTGATCATGTCCGGTTCAAAGATGCCCAGGTTGGGACCCAGCAGACCGACGGTTTCGTATTCCGGAATCTGGTGCACACTGCCGTCGGCCAGGGTGCCCTTGTGCCCACACATGATCGAACAGGGTTTGCAGGTGCTGGGCGTGGCGCGGTAACGCTGCCGCATGGTCTCGCCAGATACCTGATCGGCCTGGGGGTGGCTGCCTTCCTGAAAATTCTTCACCGGCAGGATGCCGCCGTCGTTGCACCAGTTGACATGGCTGCTGGTGCCATAGTTGCGATAGTCGTCGGAGGTCACCGGATTTTTTTCGATATATCCAGCCGCCCTTTTCTTAGCCCGGTCGAACAGCTTTTGATTGGCCGGGACGATTTTGTAGGCCTTACCCCTGGCAACGATGGCCTTCAGGTTTTTCGACCCCATCACGGCCCCCAGACCGCCTCGACCCAGGAACCGATGACCGGAGGCCACGTTGGCAATCAGAACCTGGTTTTCGCCGGCCGGTCCAATAGCCAGTATTCCGGCCTTTCCATCCGGGTTCAGTTCTCTCTGGACCGCCTGGGTATCCATTCCCCAACACCCGGTACCGTCCACAATTCGAACACGGTTTTCATCGATGTCGATCATGACCGGTGAAGGTGCCTTGCCGGTGATCAGCAGCCCGTCATAGCCGGCGGTCTTATAGGCCATCCCGAATGGCCCGCCGCAGGACGAATGCAGCATGATGCCGGTCAGCGGCGATTTGGTGATGGCCGAAAAGCGCCCCGTACACGGTGCGCCGGATCCCATGAGCACCCCCATCATGAAGGCCAGGTAATTCTTTTCACCCAGCGGGTCGATCCCGCGATCCATGCGGTCATAGAGTAATTTGAGCCCAAGCCCTTTACCGCCCAGGAAACGCCGGCGGTCATCCGCATCCACTTGAAATTCATCCACCTGGCCGGTCGTCAGGTTAATCTGGACAATCCGGTTGCTGGTTCCGACGATTGTTTTCATGCAATTGTTCCTAACCGTTTGGCGTGAGCGCAACATGCCTGCAGATGACGCCAGGCAAAATGATGAATTCGGATTCGATTCGACACCGTACATCATTTTAAATGACAGGACAACTGGAACGATCAGCTTCCCTATTCATTGAAATAATTGAAATTCGCGGATTACTGATTGCCGCCGGGAAGGCATCGTCATTGGAAGGGTCGGATCGGCAACGAAACCATTCCTTTCCAAGGCGTCGGTTCGGAAAGCCGAAATGAATCGCAGGCATTGAACCCCGGTAGCGACCGATAGCCCCCCGCTTGCGGGTGGATGGTGAGCGGTGCCGAAAGTCGATTTTCATCCCCGGCTCTGAATATTCCGGAATGATTGCCGGGTCCATGCGGCCGCTCAGCAAAGGGAGAGAATTTTAGTGACCAGTTTTTCGATACCGGCGGCCACATCCTTGATACCGGGCCCCAACATATAAGCCGGCGTGGTGACAATCCTGTTTTTTTCATCCACGCAGATGTCAGACACGGAGCAAGCGGCATGCACCCCGCCCATGGATTCGATGGCCGCGGCGGTGCCTGCATCGTTGCCAATGGTTACCCGCGGAGACCGTTTGGACAGCACACGCGTCAGGGTTGCCGGGGCGATGCATATGGCACCGATGGGTTTCGAGTGGTCAGCCATTTCTTCCAACAGCCGCTGCACTTCGGAATGGACCTGGGCGTCGGGCCCCTTGACCGCAAAATCACTGAGATTTTTGGCCGCACCGAACCCGCCGGGAATGATCAGGGCATCCAGGTCACCGGCACTGACCGAACTGACATCCTGAATCTCGCCCCTGGCGATTCGCGCGGATTCCACCAGCACATTTCGCCGTTCATCCGCCTCCTGTTGGGTCAAATGGTTGATCACATGAAGTTGATCCACATTCGGGGCCATGCACAGGGTCGATGCCCCCGCTCGATCCAAGAATAAGAGGGTCAGCACCGCCTCGTGGATTTCAGCACCGTCAAAAACACCGCAGCCGGACAATAACACACCAATTTTTTTTGCCATTTGATTTCCTTTCGCTGTCAGTTACCATCGCGGGGCGCAGTTATTCCAATACATGCTTGTCCAGGACGAAACAGGTGAACATGCCCTGAAAAAGTTCCACGCCATCTTTGGTCACGCTCACGGAAACCCAGTACTTCTTGCCCTTGACCTCCTGGACCTGTGCCTGCGCGAGCACGGTCTCACCCACCCGCACGGGTTTGAGGAACTTTACATCCGAGGCCCCCAAGACCACATGGGGATGATTTACTGCGATCATGGCCGCGTAATCCGCGGCACCGAAGATAAATCCACCGTGGACCAATCCTTGCTCGTCCGCGGCCATTTGCGGTGTGGTCACGAGTTCAACCTGGCTGTTCCCGTTATTTACGTATAATGGCTTGCCGCACAGGGATTGATCGATATGGCGATGGGTGTCAATGTTCATCCATACCTCCATAAGTGTTTCAGGCAGCCTACCTGCCCGGGTCAATGGCAATTGAAATAGCTGATTGATGCCGGCGTGGCTTGAAAAGAGGTTTTAATCATAATAAAAAGGGGGTAATGCTGTCAATCGTTTGCGAGTGGGAATCCCGCCACGATCGTACGAAAGGAGTCGTTTTGAATTCGATTGTTCAGAAGCGCATCACCACGATCAGACAGGACCTGGCTGAAAAGGAACTGGACGCCCTGATGGTATCGGTCCAGGAGAACCGCTATTACCTGAGCGGGTTTACCGGCGAGGACACCCAGTTCGATGATTGGGGGGGTGTTGTGTTGATATCCGGCCCCCCCCGGGTGGTGGTGCCCGGGAGCCGCTATGAGCTGCAGGCCCAGGCAGAGGCAGCCGGATTTGAGATTGTCTGTTACAAAAGCGGCCTTGAAAAAGAGTTGCCGGCAATTGCCAACTCCTTAGGCATCCGCCGGCTTGGATTCGAAAGCGTGCGTCTTTCCCATAAAAATCATTCGGCCTACCAGGGCGCACTGGGTAAGCGGAAGCCGCCGGTCGAATTGGTTCCCACGGAAAACATGGTGGAGGCGCTTCGCCAAATCAAATCTGAAGACGAAATCCAACGCATCGCCAACGCCTTGCAGTTGGCTGAAAAAGCCTTCGATCAAGTCCTGGGGACTATCCGACCAGGCATAACAGAAAGGCAGGTGGCCTGGGCCATGGAAAAGGCGATGCGCGAATCCGGCGCCCAGGATTTGTCGTTTCCCGTTATCGTGGCTTCGGGTCCCAACAGTGCAATGCCCCACGCCGTGCCCACGGACCGCATGCTGGAACGGGGGGAACCCATCCTCTTCGACTGGGGCGCCCGATTGGACCAGTACTGCTCGGATACCACCCGAACGGTGGTGATGGGTAAGCCGGATGACCACTTTAAAAAAGTGTTCGACACGGTTGTCATGGCTCGGGAAATGGCCATTGCCGCCATCCGGGACGGCGTTAGCGGCACCCAGGTGGACAAGATCGCCCGGGACCATATCGATCAAAACGGCTATACGGGCAAATTCGGCCACAGCCTGGGTCACGGCACCGGCCTGGCGGTTCATGAGAGTCCTCGATTGAGCCCGATCAAAGACCAGCGGTTGGATGCGGGTATGGTCGTTACCGTGGAGCCGGGCATTTACCTGCCGGGATGGGGGGGAATCCGCATGGAAAACCAGGTCGTGGTCCGCGGGAGTGACGCCCAGGTTCTCAATGATGCCACACCCTTTGATCCCTGGCTAAGGATGTAGACGATGGACAGCACATCCGACTTTCTCCAGCGCATGGATCAGTACCAGACCTTTCTGGTGATGGAAAAAGGCCTGGGCGAAAAGACCATCGCTGCCTACAGTGCGGACCTGATGCGATTCGGCCTGTTTCTTGAAAAGAAAAAAACGGATCGCGTCTCCCATATCGACACGGGACTGATCCTGGCCTATCTGATTCACCTTAGAAACCGGGGGTTGAGCGCCCGGTCGCGTGCCCGTCACCTGGTCAGCCTGCGGGGTTTTTTTAAATTTCTGACCAATGAAAAAATCGTCGAAAAAGATCCGGCGCAACAGGTAGACCTGCCCAAAACCGGATTGCAGCTTCCCGACGTACTGACCATCAGCGATGTGGAAGCCCTGCTGGATGCTCCGGACCGGAACCAGCCAGAAGGATTGCGGGACGCTGCCATGCTGGAACTGATTTACGGAGCCGGCCTGCGCGTATCCGAACTGATCCGGTTGGCCATGACCGGCATCAACCTGGAGGCAGGATTTGTCAGGGTTTTCGGTAAAGGATCCAAAGAGCGGGTGGTACCCGTCGGCCGGATGGCCCTGAACGCCATCCGGGAATATCTAGACCGATCACGGCCGTTGCTGTTGAAAAACCGTTCCAGCGCGGATCTCTTCGTCACCCGGCGGGGCAGGGCCATGACCCGGCAGAGTTTCTGGAACCTGGTTGGCCGGTATGCCCGGCAGGCAAAATTAAAGAAAAAAATCTCCCCTCACAGCCTGAGACATTCCTTTGCGACGCATTTGCTGGAAGGGGGTGCCGACCTGCGCGCCGTGCAGATGATGCTGGGCCACGCAGACATCTCGACCACCCAGATTTACACCCATGTCGCTCAACGGCAGTTGGTCGAAGCCCACAAAAAATACCACCCCAGAGGGTAAACAACGGCCATGCAACCCGATCAGGTAATTCGTCTGAAGCAATGGTTCGAGTCGTATACCCGTTCATTCATGACCGGTGAAGGGCCCATAGACAGTCCACTGGAATTGAAGATCGGTCATACGGCAAGGGTTTGCGACAACATCTGCCATCTGGGCCGTTCCATTGAACTGACCGACGGCCAGCTGTGCCTGGCCGAGACCATCGGCCTGTTTCACGACCTGGGACGTTTTGAGCAGTATCGGCGCTACCGAACATTCAACGACCGGCAATCGACCAATCACGCGGCCGTGGGCATCGATGTGCTTAATCAAACCGCCGTCCTGGACACGCTTCCGGCCGATGAAAAAGCTACGATCATCGACGCCATCCGATTTCACAACGCTCCGCGCCTGCCCGCCAACCGGCCACCGGCCGCCCTGTTGTTCATGAGATTGATCCGGGATGCCGACAAACTGGATATCTGGAAGGTCTTTGCCGATTGCTACCGGTATCGCCAACGACCCGAACCAGCCATCGTCCAGCACCTGACCGACCTGCCGACATGGGACCAAAAGATCGTCAAGGCCATCTCTGAAAAGCGCACGGCCAGCTTCCAGGACATGAAAAGCCTGAATGATTTCAAACTGCTCCAGCTTAGCTGGGTATTCGGTCTGTACTATGCCGAAACCGCTGTCCAGGCAAAAAAAAGAGGAGATCTGGCCGCCATTGCCCGTTCATTGCCTGACCATCCCATCTTGCGCCGGGCCATCGGCGTCATCACCGGCCACCTGGACGAAGCGGTATCGGCCGACCGGACGCGAACGACGGTATGTCAACAGGTCATCGGCGGGTAGGTGCGGTTTATCGTTCCTGATTCCGGCCGGGTTGACAGACAGCGGCGGCTTGGATAAGGGAACAGGCGTTGAAAATTGCCAATAAAACATTTACCGCCGATTGACAGCCGTCCACCAACAGGGAGCAGCCGCTTGACCCACACCCATACACCCTTGAAACCCCACGGATTCTGGAAACCCGACAACCACTTGCCAAGGACCGGAGAGAAGGCCTGTGGCGAAGCCCTGTGTAATCTTTCACAACCCGTTTATGTGGTGGATGTGAACGGCCAGACGGGTGTGGCCCAGGATGGCATGGCCACGCTCGGAACGCACGCGCAACCGGCAACCGACGGGTACCCCCTGTTGGGATGGTTGCCGTCCCTTGATCTGGCGTCGCTTGGAGACCCTGGCTTTAAATCGGAGCATGGATTGACCTTCGCCTACATCTGCGGGGCCATGGCCAACGGCATTACCTCCACTGCCATGGTAGAGGCAGCCGGCCGGGCAGGCATGATCGGGTTTTTCGGAGCCGGCGGGCTGTCCACCGAACAGATCGAATCGGCCATCGACACCCTGCAGAAAAACCTCGCTGGTATTCCCTACGGCTTCAACCTGATCCACAGCCCAAACGATATGGACCTGGAACAAAAAACCGTGGACCTGTACCTGTCCAAAGGGGTCCGACTGGTCTCGGCATCCGCGTATCTGGACCTGACGCTGCCCCTGGTTCAATACCGCATCCACGGCATTCATAGAGACAAACGGGGGAAGATCGTCTGCCCCAATCGAATCATCGCCAAGGTATCCCGCGAAGAGGTTGCCCGGAAATTTTTTTCCCCGCCGGCGGAAAAGATCCTTCAACGCCTCAAAGAACAGGGAAAGATCACCAGCGAGCAGGCAGAATTGGCCCGCCAGATACCCATGGCGCAAGACCTGACCGCCGAAGCCGACTCGGGCGGCCACACCGACAACCGGCCGGCCCTGTGCCTGTTTCCCACCATGAAGGCCCTTCGTGACGAAATGGCCAGGCAGCACGGCTACGGCATCCCCCTGCGAGTGGGGCTTGCCGGCGGCATCGCCACCCCTGAATCGGCTGCGGCCGCCTTTGCCATGGGAGCGGCCTACGTTCTGACCGGTTCCGTCAATCAATCCTGCGTGGAGGCCGACACCTCCCCGTTGGTCAAAAAGATGCTGGCCGAGGCGCGCCAGGCGGATGTCATCATGGCACCGGCGGCGGACATGTTCGAAATGGGTGTCAAGGTTCAGGTGCTCAAGCGGGGTACCATGTTTTCCATGCGCGGTTCCAAGCTCTACGATATCTATCGGAACCACGACCGGTTCGAAGATGTGCCGGAAGACCAGCGCAGGCTGGTAGAAACCTTCCTGAAAAACACGTTCGAAAAGGAGTGGCAAAGCACACGGGACTTTTTCAGTCGGCGGGACCCGGTCCAGGTTGAGCGGGCGCAAAAGGATCCGAAACACAAGATGGCCCTTGTTTTCCGTTCGTATCTCGGGCAGGCATCGCTTTGGGCCAAAAGCGGTGTACCGGATCGGGCGATCGACTATCAGATCTGGTGCGGCCCGGCCATGGGTGCCTTCAACGAATGGGTCAAAGGATCCGTCCTGGAATCGCCGCAAAACCGCAGAACAGTGAGCGTCGCCCTGAATCTCCTCTACGGCGCCGCCGTGATCTTGCGATTGAACGGCTTGAAAAACCAGGGTGTCGATCTGCCAACTGCGCCGGGGATGGTCTCCCCCCTCACCGATGCGCAGTTATCATCCCTGCCCCGTCTTGACTTCAACGGAGGTGGTGCTGAAGTTGGTTGACTAACGCGGTAAACAGCGGCGAAAAGTTGATCAATCGTACACACGGGTCTTCAAGAAAAAAACAACTGTCCGCTGCATCGACATGGATGATGGTCTCTTCAACGATTTCCGTAATTCTCAAACCGGAGGTCAGTTGATTGGATTGCACGCCAACGGTCTTTCGGATGAGATAGCAAAAGCCTGGTCCTTTCCTGGCACCAGCCGCCCTGACCGGACAGAAATAGATGCGATATCCATTCGATTGGCCACTTTTTTCACCCACCGCCCCATTAGCGCCATTCAAATCTAAAAAGCCATTTTTTTTCATCCACGGAGACAGATCAGTGAGCACCTGCCGGCTGTCCGGTACGGAAAGCTTCAGGTGGGACAGCAAATGACCGCCCAGGTAAACTTTGAACAGGTCTTTGAAAGCATACTGCCTCGCGTAACCCGATTGCATGCCTCCCAGCGGGTCCGGCGGAAGAAAGGATCGGGACCAGCGTTTCCAACGGGCCAGGTTGATCTCAAGTTTTTCCGCTATTTCCCGATTGGTATAGTAATGAATCATAGGCCCTTAACCTGATTAGTTGTTATATCTACCTAACAAGTCACAACTCTTGTGTCAATCCCTTGTTTTTTAGGCTTCAATGAATTATATTTAGCGTCTGATTTTTCAGGCAAATGAACGGCCGCTGCAGGCGCAATAGTTTTTTCGCCACCGGCCCATGGAGTAAATCGGCTCAACTTGGTTCCAAACCAACTAATATGACTACGAAAACGAAAACAGTTCACCAGCCGGTTGCCATCATTGGCATGGGAGGCATGTTTGCCCGATCAAGGAATATCAAAGAGTATTGGCGGACCCTGCTCAACGGCATCGACTGCATTTCCGAACCACCGGCTACGCACCGACAGCTGAACGATTATTTCGATACCGACCCTAAAAAACCGGACCATATTTACTGCAACCGAGGCGGATTTCTTCCGTCGATGCCTTTCGATCCCACCGAATTCGGTATTCCGCCGGCAGCCCTCGAGGCCACGGACACCTCCCAGCTGTTGGGTCTCGTAGCCGCCAAGATGGCCCTGGCAGATGCCGGGTATGGCGATGATCGCGAATTCGACCGTGAACATACATCGGTCATCCTCGGCGTTACCGGCACCCAGGAACTGGTCATTTCACTGGGATCACGCCTGGGTCACCCCTTGTGGCGCAAAGCGCTCGAAAACAAGGGACTCAGCGACCAGCAAAAAGCATCCATCATCGATGACATTTCAGATGCTTATGTGCCCTGGCAGGAGAATTCGTTCCCTGGACTGTTGGGCAATGTGGTGGCGGGCCGCATCTGCAACCGGCTGAATCTCGGCGGGACCAACTGCGTCGTGGACGCAGCCTGTGCCAGCAGCCTGGGCGCCATTCATATGGGGCTTTTGGAACTGGCGGCCGGAAAAAGCAATATGGTGGTTACCGGTGGTGTGGACACGATCAACGATATCTTCATGCACATGTGCTTTTCGAAAACCGGCGTCCTTTCACACAGCGGCGACGCCCGCCCCTTCTCCGCCGATGCCGACGGTACGGTTCTGGGCGAGGGAATCGGCATCCTGGTATTAAAGCGCCTCGAGGATGCCGAGCGTGACTCAGACCGGATCTATGCGGTCATCAAAGGCATCGGTTCGTCCAGCGACGGAAAATCGCAGAGCATTTACGCACCGCGGCCCGAAGGCCAGGCCCGGGCGCTGATCGAGGCGTACCGAAATGCCGGCATTTCGCCTGAAACGGTTGGGCTGGTAGAAGCCCACGGCACCGGCACCCGGGTGGGGGACGAGATGGAGTTCACCGCCCTGAAAAAAGTCTTCGGCGCAATCAACCCCAACGGCAACCACTGCGCACTGGGGTCGGTAAAGTCCATGATCGGCCACACCAAAGCGGCGGCCGGCGCGGCCGGGCTGATTAAATCGGCGCTCTCGCTCTACAACAAAGTTCTCCCACCCACGCTCAAGGCGGACAAACCCGATCCGAAGCTGGGAATCGAATCCAGCCCCTTTTACCTCAATACCGCCCCGAGGCCCTGGTTTACCGCAAACGGCGCTCCACGGCGTGGCGGTATCAGTTCCTTTGGATTCGGCGGGAGCAATTTTCACGTGGTGCTCGAAGAGTATCAGCCGGACAAAAAAGAGATTGCCTGGGATGGCTCGGTAGAAATTCTCGCCTTCTCGGGCCCGGATGCAGCGGCGATCACCACCGGGCTTCTCCAGCTTCATGAACGGCTTGGCGATGCATTCGACACCGCCGCGCTGTCCCGGACGGCAAGGCACCTTCGGAGCGCATTTTCGTCCAACCATCGTCACCGGCTGATCCTGGTGGCAGACACCGCCTGGGAAGCCAACGACCTGAAAGAACGACTGCAACAATCCATGGCGATTGTCACCGAAGGCAAGCCTGCCCTCCTGGCCGGTCAGGGCATCTATTACGATCCGGCACCGCACGCTGCCGGGAAAATGGTCTTCATGTTTCCCGGACAGGGAAGCCAATATCCCCATATGGGCAGGGATCTGGTGTGCTGCTTTCCCGGTGCCATGGAAGCCGTCCAAGCCGCCAACCACCAGTTTGATCAAGATCAGCCGCTGTGGGAGATCCTGTTTCCGCGCCCTGCTCTTTCTGACGACCATCGTCAGCGGCAGGCGGAGGCCCTTCGCCGGACTGACGCGGCCCAGCCCGCCATCGGAGCGGTCAGTCTGGCCATGCTTTCGGCACTGACACACTTCGATGTGCGTCCGGATGCGACCTGCGGTCACAGTTACGGGGAACTGGTGGCATTGTATGCAGCCGGCTGGATCAACCGGGAAACCCTCTTTACCTTGAGCGTCATCCGCGGGCGTCTGATGGCCGATGCCGGCAACAGCGGCGATGCCGGGACCATGCTGGCCGTAAACGCACCCATTGACCGATTACAGGAACTGGCCGATCAGATACCCGACGTGGTGCTGGCCAACCTGAACAGCCCCGACCAGGGCGTGCTTTCCGGAACCACACAAGCCATCGAACAGGCAAAGGCAAGATGTGACGATAGAGGATACCGGTCGATCTCCCTGCCGGTCGCGGCCGCCTTTCACAGCCCGCTCGTGGAAAAAGCCCGGCAGCCATTTTACACGGCCGCCGCAAAGGAGCGGTTCACCCCCACCCGAATTCCAGTATATGCCAATGTAACGGCGGCACCCTACCCGGCCGACCCGTCCCGGTGTGCCGATTTACTGGGCCGCCAGATGACATCATCGGTCCGGTTTCAAGAAACGGTCGAGCACCTTTACGAAGCCGGCGTTCGCACATTCGTCGAAGTGGGGCCCAAAAGGGTGCTTTCCGGACTCGTCCGATCCACCCTCAAAGAGAAAAACGTCACGGTGATTGCCCTTGACCAGTCCTCCGGAAAAACCTCCGGCATCATGGATCTGGCCCACGCCATCGGCCATCTGGCCGCCCTTGGCGTGGGCCTCGACCTGAACCGATGGGAAGCCGAAGCCCCGGCTGTCCGGGCGCAGAAAATGACCATCCCGCTATCCGGAACCAACTACCGGGCACCTCGTAAGACGAACCCGACACCGGGAACCGGCAAACCGCAAGCGACCACTGCCCCTCAAGTGGAAAGCCGGCCCGCAACGCCGCTCAACCAAACCGTGGTCAATGCGCCCACGCCCATGGATACCCGTAGGCCAATGAATCCAGATGTAGCCGAAAGCCCAGTCGAGAACCAGGCGGTCCAAGAACGGAAAACGAATCCGACCGCCACCGCCAACATGAACGAGGCACTGGCCATTGTCCAGCAAGGACTGGCATCGATCCAGTCCCTTCAGCAACAAACGGCACAGGCCCACCAGAAATTTCTGGATACCCAGGCGCAGGCCAGCCGAACCCTTCAGGAAATGATCAAGAGCACCCGGTTGTTTATGGGTGCTGCCCTGGAAATGCCCCTGCCGGCTGTTGCGCCCCCCCAGACCCCGGTCGATCATCCGGAACCGGTTTCGCCCCGTCCGTCTGCAAGGGGAGAGCGCTCAGCGCCGCCGGCAGCCATTGCCGCCGTTGCCGATCCGTCGGTTATGCCTACTCCCGCTGAACCAAATGACTCCCTGTCGGCCAAACTACCGATGGCAACGGCGTCGCAACATTCAACGCCCAACCCAGCCAGCGAGGATGTGGCCAGTTCACTGGTCACCATCGTTTCGGAGCTGACCGGCTATCCCGCCGACATGCTGGGGATGGACATGGACATCGAGGCGGACCTGGGCATCGACTCCATCAAGCGGGTGGAGATCCTTTCCGCCATGGAAGAGCGCATGCCCCACCTGCCCCCGGTCACACCGGACATGGTGGGCACCCTCAAGACCCTCGGCCAGATCTGTGATTTCCTGTCGGCCGGCGGCAGCCAACCGACAAGCACCGACTGCGCATCTTCACCGATACAGCCGGTATCGACGCACGCAGAACAGGCAGAGGAGATACCCCGTCAGATCATCGACGTCGTCGCGTCTTCGAAAAAGCCGGGTCGAGTGATTCGTTTCGAACCGGGTCGCTGGATAGGCGTCCTGAGCGACAGCGATCCCCTGGCGCAATCCATGGTCACGGCCTTGGCTGACAGGAAAATAGAAGCCCGTCTGCTTGCCTTGGATTCAGTCGACAGCCCAGCGGGATTTGCCGGGGCGGCGGGTTTGATCATTTGCGGTTCGACCGATCCGGAAACCGCTTTTCTGGCAGCGAAGCACACTGCTGGGGAACTATCTGACGCGTCGGCACACGGGGATGCCCTGTTTGCAACGGCCACCTGCATGGACGGCGCCTTCGGTTTTACGGGAAACGCCTTCGACAATCCCGAACAGGGCGCCCTGGCGGGCCTGGTCAAGACTGCCGCCCTTGAATGGGATTCGGTCATCTGCCGGGCCATTGACCTGTCCCCTGATTTTTCAGACCCGGATGCCGCTGCACACCAGGTCGTTTCGGAACTCCTGGAAGTCTTCGACCACGATCCGGTGGAGATCGGTCTGCGCCCCGGTGGCCGGGTGACGTTGGAGCCGGTTCCCGCCCCAATTGCGGAAGGTCCGCTCCTCCTGGATGACAAAGATGTAATTGTCATTACCGGCGGCGCCCGCGGTGTGACGGCCGGTTGCGCCCTTTACCTGGCCAAGGCTACCGGTGCATCCGTCGCCCTGATCGGTCGATCGGCGCCGCCGTTTAAGGTCCCCGATTGGCTCGCGGGGATCCACGACGAAGCGGCGATGAAAAAAGCCATTCTCGACAACGCGTTTGCTGCCTCCACGCCTACACCGCAAAAGCTGGAAGAGGCCTATCGGAGTCATGCGGCCAATCTCTCCATCACCCGGACCCTCGACGCGCTCAACGCCTCGGGAGCCAACGCCGGCTATTTCCGAGCAGACGTTACCGATCGGGAGAGCCTGCGCAAGACGGTCGACGCCATTGAAAAACGGCTGGGCCCCATCACCGGACTGATCCATGGCGCCGGCGTACTCCACGATCGACTGATCGTGGACAAAACCGTCGGGCAGTTCCGGCAGGTCTACGCCACCAAGGTGGATGGGTTAAAAAATCTGCTGTCCGTCACCGGATCGGACAACCTGCGCCACCTGGTCCTGTTTTCATCGGTCAGCGCCCGTACAGGCAACATCGGCCAGTGCGACTATGCCATGGCCAACGAAGCGCTCAACAAGATGGCCCGGGCGAAGGCTCTGGACCATCCCGCCTGCCGGGTTACCGCCATCAACTGGGGGCCGTGGGACGGCGGCATGGTGACGCCAGCCCTCAAAAAAGCCTTTGGCACGAGAAACATCGAGCTGATTCCCGTTGAAACCGGTGCGCGCCTGTTGACGGCTGAAATGAGCAATGCCGATCCAGGCCCGGTGGAAGTCCTCATCGGCAGCATGCTGGCCGGCAGGGCAGACGACGGATCGGCCGAACACCCCGACTCACCCATGGCACTTCTCGAACGCCGTGAATTGGATCTTCAGCGCTACCCGGTACTTGCCTCGCATGTTATCGGCGGCAGACCGGTGGTGCCCTTTGCCCTGATCACCGAGTGGATCGGCCATGGTGCGCTCAAGGAGAATCCGGGCTATTCCCTGCACGGCTTCGACGATTTGCGCCTGCTCAGCGGTATCCGCATCGAACAGGAAAAAAAACTGGTCCGTCTCATGGCCGGCAAGGCCAGAAAAACCGGCAATGCGGTGCATGTGGACGTAGAACTGAGAAACGGCGTCAAGAACGGCAAGGATGTGATCCATACCCGAGCCCGCGCACTGCTGGTTGACCGGTTTCCCACCGCCCCGATCTATTCCGGCAACGGCAAGAACGGCAGTCGCGCCTACCCCCGCGATCTGGATGCCATTTATGGGCCGATCCTTTTTCACGGCGACCACCTGCGGGCAATCAAATCCATTGACGACTATTCCGACCATGGCATGTCGGCCCGGCTGATCGGTGCGCCGAAACCCGAGGCGTGGATGCAGGATCCCATCCAGGGGTGCTGGATGGCCGACCCCATGGTCTTGGACGGCGCCTTCCAGATGGCCATCGTCTGGTGTTTCGAGCAGTCCGGAAAAGTCTGCCTGCCCAGCTATGCCCGCGCCTATCGCCAGTATCGGCCGACCTTTCCGGCATCTGGTGTGACGGCGGTGATGACAGTGACCGCTGCCGGCCACCGCAAGATGATTGCCGATTTCACCTTTCTGGACGACGATAGACAGGTGGTTGCCACCCTGAACGGCTACGAGGCCATCGTGGATGGGTCGCTCATCCACGCCTTTAAAGAAAACGTATTAACATCCTTTTTTACTGAGCGTATTCAATGATCAAACTACCGGTTAAAAACCGTAGTGACACCTATACCGTCAATCCGACCAAGCTGATTGCCCTGGGATTGAACTATCGAGCCCACATCGCCGAAAACGCGACCCTGAAAGTCAGGGGGTTCACCGACGAGGTACCCACCGAACCCCTGCTTTTTCCCAAAACACCCAACGTGCTGGTCGGGCCGGATCAAGCCATCATCATTCCACAGTTTTTAAAGGAATACGGATTCAACACCCTGCGGACCGATTACGAGGCGGAACTGGCGTTGATCATCGGCACCCGGTGCAAGGATGTACCTGCCGCCGATGCCATGGGTCATATTTTCGGCTACACCTGTATGAACGACGTCAGTCAGCGGAATATCCAGAACGGTGACCGCACCGGATGGTACCGGGGCAAATCCTTCGACACCTTCGGGCCCATCGGCCCGCAGGTCGTGCTGGCCCGGGACCTGCCCGACCCGCAACATCTGGACATCTGCTGCCGGCTCAACGGGACGACGGTTCAGCAAGGCAATACCCGCCAGATGATATTCCCGATTCCCGAGATCATCGCCTTCGTCTCCAAAAACTTCACCCTGATGCCCGGCGACATCATCCTCACCGGCACCCCGGCAGGCGTTGGGCCCCTGAGCCATGGCGACACCATCGAAGTGGAGATCGAACATGTCGGTGTATTGAAAAACACCGTTATCGATCAGACGGCCTGAAGCCTGGATTCCAAAACAAAACGAGAATGCCGGAGGGCAACAAATGGGCGGGAACCCCCGCCCATTTGTTGTATGTGACCACCGATCACCACCCGCATCAAAAACAGGAGCTGAACCGGACAATCACAACTCCAGCGACGTCACGGAACTGACCATCTCCGCCGAACGCAGCTCATCGAGCACATCGGGAGGAACCGGGGTATCGGTCTGCAGAAATATGATATTGCGATCACCGTCTTTTTCCTGCCCCACGTGCATCCGCCCGATATTGATGTTGTGCCGGCCCAGGGTGGTCCCGATACCGCCGATTGCCCCTGGCCGATCCTGATTGTAAATCAACAGGATATGCCCTTCGGGCACCAGTTCCAGGCGGAAATTATTAATCTTCACCACCTTGATGTCGCTTCTGCCGATGATGGTGCCGGCAACCAGGTTCTCACCGGCGTCCGTGCTCACCCGCAGCGTAATCAAGTGGGTGTAGTCTTCGGTTTCCGATGTGGTCGATTCGACAATTTTTATGCCCATCTCTTCGGCCACAAGCGTTGCGTTGACGAAGTTGACGGCATGCTTGACCATGGGCGTAAGCAGTCCCTGGAGGATCGCGGTGGATACCGGCGCCATGTCCATCCCTTTAAAATCGCCGGTGTATTCAATGGTCACCGCCTTTACCGGTCCGGCTGCCAGCTGGGCCTGCAAACACCCCATTCGATCGCCCACCGCCATGTAAGGACCGATTTTCTGTAAAAGGTCCCCGGTCACAGACGGTACATTGACTGCGTTGACGATGGTGCCGTTGATCAGGTAGTCGATGATCTGCTGGGCCACGGCCACGGCCACATTGGTCTGGGCCTCCTGGGTGGATGCGCCCAGATGGGGCGTACAGATGATCCGATCCAGTTCAAACAGCCGGCATTCGCCGGGAGGTTCGATTTCGAATACATCCAGTGCGGCACCGGCGACCTTTCCGGATGTTATGGCCGCCTGCAGATCCTCCTCGTTGACGATGCCGCCCCTGGCGCAGTTCATGATCATCACACCGTCTTTCATTTTTTCAAAAGCCGCCTTGTTCAGCAGGCCGGTGGTTTCCTTGAGTTTGGGCACATGAATCGAAATGTAATCGGATCGCTGGTAGAGTTCATCCAGGGTCACACTTTCGAAACCGGATTTTTCGATCTGCTCGGGCGTCACAAAGGGGTCGTAGACCACCACCTTCATCCTGAGCCCTTTGGCCCGGTCAGCCACGATTGAACCGATTTTGCCGAAACCGACGACCCCCAGAGTCTTGTTGAACACCTCCCGCCCCTGCAGCGTTTTCTTGTCCCAGCGCCCGGCCTTCAGCGACAGGGTGCCCTGGGGGATGTTCCGGGTCAGGGCCATCATCATGGCAATGGCATGTTCGGCTGTGGTCACCACGTTGCCCGTGGGGGTATTCATGACGACGACACCCCGTTTGGTGGCGGCGGGAATATCCACATTGTCCAGACCGATGCCGGCGCGCCCGACGACTTTCAGTTTCTTGCCGGCTTCGAGTATCTCCTCGGTCACCCGCGTGGCACTGCGAATCACCAGTGCGTCGTAGTCACCGATGGTCTCCTTGAGCGCCTGAGGGGTCAGCCCCGTATTTACGTCAACTTCGATGCCCTCGGTTTCGCGAAATATCTGAATTCCCGCGTCGCCGAGCGCATCGCTGACAAGCACCTTGATCATCTGTTTGCTCCTCCTTTTTCTGCAGATTGTGTCCCTATCCGTTTCTATAAACAAAAACAAGCAGAGCCCGGTTCAACGATTCCGATCGACCAGAGGCCGCTTTTCATCAGCGACGGATTAAACCCGGTTGGTTTTCGAAAAACCGACTCGACTGATTGTCAATCATTAAGGGAATGGGTCGGTCGAGCAGGGCTTGACGCCCCACGCCGTTTGGGACGGCACGAGGGGTATGTTTCTTAGATTTTTCAGGGAAAGTCAAGGCACAAGGCAAGTTTTGCATTTTCCATCATTTTGATATTTCATTTATTTTCAGATATTAAGATAGATATATTTCTTATTTTGGAACACGTTGCCATTAATATTGATGATTTCATCAGTTTTTATGCATCGAACACTGGAAATGAAAAAGACAGAACAAAAGATCCGCCCTTGGAAAGAGTGGCCCCCTTATTTTCGAAACAGACTGGGCTTCGTATTGAAAAACGACTCATTTCATGAAAAGAAGCCCAGGAGGAAGGAACTTGATTACAGATGATATCCGAACACCGCATCCGGTTTGCCGATGCATCCAACATGTCCGACGTCGCGTCGCAAAGCGTACACCTGGTGGTGACCTCTCCACCCTACCCGATGATCGAGATGTGGGACGCGTTGTTCTGTGAGCATGCCGCCATCCACAGGGCGCTGCAGGTCCGGAGCGGCATGAAAGCATTCGAACTGATGCACCGTCACTTGGACAGGGTCTGGGATGAACTACACCGGATCCTGGTTCCCGGCGGTATCGCCTGCATCAACATCGGGGACGCCACCCGGACGATTGACGGCGAATTCGCCCTTTACCCCAATCACAGCCGCATCCTGGCGCACATGCTCAAATTGGGCTTTACCAACCTGCCTAACATCCTGTGGCGCAAGCAGACCAACGCGCCAAACAAATTCATGGGATCGGGCATGATGCCGCCCGGCGCTTATGTAACCCTGGAGCACGAGACCATCCTGATATGCCGTAAAGGCGGCAAACGGCTGTTTACGACCGAGGAAGAGAAAACCAACCGGCGCCAGAGCGCTTTTTTCTGGGAAGAGCGCAACCAGTGGTTCTCCGATGTCTGGATGGATCTGAAGGGGGTCAGGCAGAAAAACGCAGATAAACAACTCCGGCAGCGCAGCGGCGCCTACCCCTATGAGTTGGCCTATCGCCTGATATGCATGTTTTCCGTCATGGGCGACACCGTGCTGGACCCGTTTGTTGGCACCGGGACCACCTTGTCTGCCGCCGTCGCCACGGCACGCCACAGTGTGGGCTACGAACTGGACAAAAGCCTGCAGCCGTTGATCCGCAGCGGCTTCGGGCAGGCCGTCGAACAGGCTCATCGACGAATCGGCGAACGCTTCGACGGCCACCTGAAATTCGTCCGTGACCGCCAGGCAGCAGGCGGCGCCATCAAATACACCAATCGGGCCTACGGATTCCCGGTGATGACCCGCCAGGAAACTGAACTGATCGTTCCCATGCCCAAAACGGTAAACGAAACCGCGCAAAACCACTTCAGTGTATCCTACATGATCCCGGTGTTCTCGGCCACCGGCGAACCCGCCGCCGTTCCTGCGAAAACGCGTCCGGAAAGAACCGGTCAAATGCAGCTGTTTGATTGACCCTTGACGTTGCAGGCCGACTAAAAACCTGATTGCTTTTACCATCAGAGCTTGCCGTTTAGCCGGTAGATGAACACCAGCACTTCGGCAACGGCCCGGTATAGTTCGGGCGGGATTTCAGTTTCGAGTTCCATGGCCTCCAGCACATTGGCCAGGTTGCGGTCTTCGAGAAGGGGGACGTCGTTTTCGCGGGCCACCTGGACAATCTGCTCGGCGATGTGACCCTTTCCCTTGGCGATCACCCGGGGTGCCATGTTCTTGGCCTGGTCATATTTGATCGCGGCCGCCTTTTTAATCTGTCTGTCGTTCATATGCTCAGGTCCACCTGCCGACGGTTCGGAAGGGTCAGATCTTCACCTTCGAATTCTGCAATTTTTTTCTCGTTGACCACCACGCTGACGGCAACGGTATTAAAGGTGTCGTTGAGCATCTCGCGGATGCGGTGATGGTCGCTGTCGATGGCCGTTTTAATGTCCGCTTCCTTGACGTAAAACGTGATGGTCAGATCCTTGCCCACCATCCACAAGTCGGTGCGTACCGTTCCCATGCGGTCCATGTCCAGCAACAGGGAGACCCGGGGGGTCTTGTGGGCATCATCGCGATCTTTTTTGGCGTAGTATACCTTGAGGCGGGCATTGCGTTGCGAGTCGGTCAGAAACAGCAGGTGGGAAAACGCCTGAAACAGGTCCGGGTCTCCCGGCTTTTCCGTAGCCGCGAACTGCTGCTGATCGATGTGGGAAACCGCTCGCTGAACCATGCTTTTCAACGTTTCCAGCATATGCCGGTCCGCTCCCCGGGAATCCGGCGCTTGCGCATCGATAAATTCTTTGAGGATCAGCAGGTTGGGTTTCATGTCGGTGATCATGATCTTGCCGATTTCCGGCTGATGGGCCAATTCGACCGGTGTCATTGACGGGAATCGGGCCTGAAGATCGGTGATGGCCTGCCCTATCCGTCTTTCGAAATAAATTCCGGAATTTTCGACAAACGCCCTGACCCTGGCCACCAGGGCCGCCATATCGCCGGCTGGCGACACCGGATTCAGCGCCTGCTGCATGTTGATCAGCGCCCCTTTCATCGGGGTGGGCAACGCCGTAAAAAGACCTTTCCCAGGCTGAATCATCCCATCGAGCAATCGCTGGATCTGATCTCTCACCATCGCCATTTCCGCCGCCGTCGGTGGTGGAGGTGCATCGGCCGGAACCACCCATGATCGATCCGGTCGGCCTGAAATCATTTCCGGCTGCGCCTGTTGGGCCGATGATGATGCCGATGCCTGTCCCATCGACCCCGCTTGGCCTGGAGGAGGTGCATCAACCGCATTGGCAAGAGGCAAGTTGGCCAAACCGCTGGGCGTTGCCTTTGGCGCCACGGCAAAAGCGATGCCGCTTTCGGTTTTGATCACGGTGAGGGGAATGGCCTGACCTTGGCGGACCGGGATGTCGATTTTGGCAAAGGCTTTGAACTTTCCGAAATCGACCAGCATCAGCCCATCTTTTTCGAACCCGGTAATGCGTCCCTGGAGTGACTCGCCGGGAACCAGCGATCGCGAATGCTCGGAAAGAAAGGGCCTGTCGGAAATGGGTTCGAAAAGGTGAATCGGCAACCCTTCACTGGCCGGGACGTTCGCCGCCGCTCCGCTTGTCGGTACCATGACCATGCGAAGCGCTTCCCCTGCGGCATCCACGCGGATCTGGATTTCCTGGCCGGTGACCACCGGCAACGGCAGGCGGGCATAAGCCTTGAACTGGCCGATGGAGAGCAGGGCGTCGTTGTTCTTTTCCACACCCAATACGGATGCGGTCAACAGGTCCCCGGCTCGCAGCGCCAGCGATGTCGGCAGGTTTTTTCCCGATGCTGTCATCTGCTGCGGCTTTTGCAGCAGCCAGTGGATGTCCATGTTCCAATCTTCCGATCAGGGTTCCTGGCGTTGGTATACAGTAACCGTGCGTGTCTCTGTGATAATATCGAACCGATCGCGCAAAACTTCAATAAACGGGCTGTTCGGTGCGTCCTGGCCGTTGATGGCCTCCACGGTGATGGATCGCAGCGGATCGACACGGCGGCCCAACAGGTGTTCGAATACCCCAAAGCAGTCTGCCAACCGATCATGATCGACCGGCAGACGGATGTACAATACGCGGCCGTTGCGCTTGGAAACCATCGCCAAACGGCTGCCGACATAGACCAGATGGGTGCCGGCCGAACGCCGGGGCAACTCGCCCCGGATGGCCTCGAGCCCCAGCCCGCAGATGGAGGCCGGATCCCGGGCGCTGATCCAGTAGAGGCTGTCCTCCGGCAGTTTCTCCCGGAGCAGCCGAAGCATCCGGTTGGATACGAACTGCAGCCCGGGTATATCATCGAAAAAGCAACCGGCGAAGACCTCACCGGAAAGCTCCATGAGCCGCAGCGACCTGAAAATGGCAGGCCATTGAAACAGGGGCAATTCCCTGGAGAGCAGTTGGCGGAAGAGGATGCCGTAGCGGTCCAGCAACAACCGCACCCGATCTTTGACGATCTCTTCCGCTTCCATCAACCCTTCGGGCGGGTGCGGGTTGGCGACCAGGTACCAGTTCCCCACCTGTCCGCTAAACAGACTGGCGGAATTCCCGCGCCGGTTTCGCCGGGACCTGGCAAGGGATTCATGGCCGTTGGTCATCCAGCCTTTGGACGGGCTGCCAGTATTGCCCCTCCTGGCGATGCCGTACCGCAGGGCGGTCATGCTGTCGTTGGTCACTTTCCCATCCCACACGCCATCCCACAACTGCTTCAGCACTCGGCTTGCCGGTTGGGGCGGATCGCCCACGAGCGAAGATAAGCTGTACCTTGCACGCTGGTCAGGAAACAGGCGGATCACGTCGCTTGACGACTTGTCCTCACCGTTCGTGCGTTCCGGTTGATCCGCGAGATCGCTGATCATCAGGTCCAGGTCGCCTTCATGACAAAAGGCGATCTGTCGGCGGCGCCGGCCCACCCACATCAAGGCGGATTCCTGCATCAGGCGGTCAAGCCATCGGGGATCGTAGCCGGTGAGCCGTGCGGGAAGAATCTCCTTCTCCCACGAGGCTGCGGGAAGCGGCAGACACATCAACGGCTGCAGGCAAGGCACCAGGGCATCCATGGAATCGCCCGGCCGGGTCAGGCCCTGAAAATGGGCCAGTGTCAGGGCGAGGTCCCGGATGTCGCGAATGCCGATGGCCGGTGCCCGCCGGCGTCTGCTCATGCGCAGCAAGGTGTCGAAATTGTCCGCATCGCAAATCATTTCCGCTTTTTGTCCGCGGATCAGGTTTCCGGATATGATGGCCCCGGTCTCGATCAAATCGGACAAAACCCCGGACACCGTATCTGTGTCCAACCCCAATTCCTTTTGGACGAAGTCGGCAGTTACCGGCCCGTAAAATCTGATCCACTGGGCCACTATTTCAGCAACGGTCGGTACGTGGGGTTCACCGTGGGCAAGCGATATATCGCCAATCCGCGTGGCATGACCCTCCAGGGTGGCCCACCGCGAATGCTTCCGCAGGGAGCCGAGCGCATCGTCAATTCCCGGAGCCATCTCCGCGGCGACGACCCAACCCAGATCCCCACTGTCCGCTTTACCCGGGATAAGTCTGAGAAGCCGTTCGCGGATCGGTTCGACCAGCTCTTTGGGCGACGCACCACTGTCGAAGGCGGCACGCTGGAGGAGCCGTTGCCAATCGACGATGGGGAGCAACAGGCGTTCTTTGACCCATTCCAAAAGTTCCACGGGATTGTCCGGCGCATAGCCGGGACAAATCCGTTGACGCTTTTCCTGAAAAGCCGCAACCGTTCCGGCGTCGATTTCGGGCCTCAATTCAGGGGTGAACACCACCTGCTCGAGCAACCCCCGTGATAGATTGGACTTCACCGTGCCGGGCTGGCGGTCATCGGCGTACATATACTGATTGACCTGCCGCCATGAACCGGACAGAGCCATGGGACTGGGGGACGCGGTTTGAACCTCGGACCAGGATATGGCACCGCTTTCCAGTTCCTGCAGCACCCGGACCAGGGCGGTCATATCAAAGTCGTCCTGAAGACAGGTACGCCAGGTTTCTAAAAGGATCGGAAAATCCGGGAATCGTCCCAGCATGTCCAGCAGTCGCTGTGATTTTTGCCGGGTCAGCCACAAGGGCATGCGCTGATTGAAATGGCGGCGGGGAAGCAGCAACGCTCGGGCGGCGCACTCACGAAACCGGGCACCGAAAACACCGGATCCTTCCAACCGCTCCCTGAGCAGCGCTTCGACGTCACTCGATGAAACCAGCGCCATGACATCGCCGGCGTCTCCTTCCTGGGGCAGCAGCAGGTAGACGGCATCGTTGGTGGGAAAAACCATGGGCGCATACCCGTGGCGCTTTTCCCAGGCAGCCTCCAGTGCATATGCATAAGGACGATTGACCCGGCCACCCCAGAACGTGTGAATGACCATCTGACGAACCGGCGCCCGACCCTTTCCCGACCGCATCCGTTCCACCACGACGTGGTGACGGTGGGGCAACGGGCAGCCAGTTTTCGCCTGTTGACGTTTCAAAAACGTCAACAGGAACCGAGCACCGTCGCTGTCCATACAATAGCGTGAGGTCAATTGATCCAGGAATCCCGGTTCCGCCATCCGGTTCTGGGCAGCCTCCAGAAAGCGGGCGATCTTTTCGGACAGGAAGAAATCACGATCTGAATCCTCGGCCCGCCAAAAAGGCGGTGCGGCTGCTTTGGGTCTGGCCGGTCGGACGAAAACGTCGTTGTGGGTGATCCGGTGGACGCGCCAGTTCTGGGTTCCCAGGGTAAAGACCTGGCCGACTTTCGCCTCCCAGACAAACTCTTCGTCCAATTCGCCGATACGCGCCCCGGTCTCCGTGTGCCGCAGGCCAAAATACCCGCGATCGGGGATCACGCCGCCTGACGTGTAAAGGGTCAACAGCGCCCCTTTTCTGGCCGTCACTGTGTTGTCAAGCCGGTCAACGGCGATCTTCGGCTGCAAAGCGGGAATACGGGTGGCAGCGTATCGACCGGCCAGCATGTCGACAACCAGATCGAAAACCCTGCGCTGCAGACGGTGGAATGGATAGGAGGCACGCAGTTCGCCATAGAGCTGGTCCACATTCCACGATTGAGCGCCCGTCATGGCCACCACCACTTGGGCCAACACATCCAACGGACATTCAATCGGCCGCACCGGTTCGATATCTCTTTCCATAACGGCTTCGGCCAGCACCGCTGCGGTCAGACTGTCGGTGGCATGGGTGGGAACGAAGGTGGCCCGGCTAGCTTCGTCTACACCGTGGCCGGACCGGCCGATGCGCTGCACCGCCGACGAAATGGACGGCGGCGACTGCACCAGGATCACATGATCCAGCGCTCCGATGTCGATGCCCAATTCGAGGCTTGCGGTGGCCACGATGGCCTTGAGATCGCCCTGTTTGAGCCGCTGCTCCACTTCAAGGCGCAGCGTTTTGGACAATGATCCGTGGTGGGCGTAGGCGATGGGGTCAGGTCGATCGGCCCCATTAGCATGATTGATCAGAAAGGCCAGTTTTTCGCATAGCCGCCGCGAGTTGGTAAAGATAATCGTCGAGCGGTGCTTTTGGATGGTCTGCTTAAACGTGTCTGCCAGATCCTCCCAGACACCGCGGGCACCGTCATTGGCAACGACGGCATCCGGGACCCGCACATGAATGAAATCCCGAGGCTGCCGGCCGGACCGGCACCGCTTCACCGCACGCGGGATATACCGGGGCTCGGCCTTGTCCCCATCGATCATGAATCCGCCGACAAAACCAGCCACCAGCTCTTCGGGTTTGACTGTGGCCGACAGCGCAATACGCTGGAATTCCCCGCAAAGCGGCACCAAGCGATCCACGGCTGAAATGAGCAGGGTTCCCCGCTTGTTGCCCACCACGGCGTGGATCTCGTCCAGGATGACCGTGCGGATCCGTCCCAGCATGGAACGCCCGCCATTGGAAGAAACCATGAGGTGCAGGCTCTCCGGTGTGGTGATCAGAATTTCCGGGGGGTGCCGGATCATCTGCCGGCGCTCGTGCGATGGGGTGTCTCCGCTGCGGGTGAGCACCCGGATCGGAGGAAAAGGCACCCCGTTTTTTTCGAACAGGCGCCGGATCTGTATCAGCGGTCGCATCAGATTACGCTGGACATCGTTGTTCAGCGCCTTGAGCGGTGAGATATACAGGATCCGCGTCTGTCCGGTGCCCCACCGCTTCCGGATAAGCTGGTTCAGTGCCCATAAGAACGCGGCCAGTGTCTTCCCGCTGCCGGTGGGTGCGGTGACGAGCACGTGGGCATTGGATGCAATCAGCGGCCAGGCCTTCTCCTGAATCCGGGTGGGTCGACCGATCCGGGCCTCGAACCATTGGTTTATCAGCGGATGAAACAGACCGTCGTTGTTGTTGTCACGTCCCATGGTTGGTCACTCGTCGCCCAGCGTTTGCCGTCAAAAAAAAGCATATCACACGGTACCTGCTTTTCCTAACCCCCGATGATCGGCTACAACCATAACTGGACTCCATTTTTCACCGCTGGACATTTCCCAATGTTTGCCTAACCTCTGAGATTATGCTAATCAACATGCCCTTGCCACTCACTCATCAGCATGAACCGGTGAAGGACCCCATGTTTACAGGAATACAGGAAATTCTGATTATCTTGCTGATCATTTCGGGCATTATTGTGCTTCCCCGCATGATGAATCCCAGGCCGGCCCCTCAAAAGGTGGTGCTGCGCCGCGCGCCCCTCAGGCTTTCCTGGGCGCTTCGCCTGGCCATCATTCTGACTATCCTGTGGCCGGTTGCCTGGGCGCTTTACTTCAAGCCGTGGCAGCAGGGCCTCGTGCCCTTTGCCACAGTGGGTGCCGGACCGGTGCTGATCGGATGGAGCCTCAAGTGGGTACTTGCCGGAATGAAGAACAAGCGCTAATTTATTATTCGTTGAGAAAAGCGAGCTCGTCACTGCAACCGCGCTTGTGGCTCTGACGGGTCATTGTTACCGACCGATCACCATCTATCCGAAAAGGGGTTTTCCATGGCACATGAAGATGCCGGTCACTACGCGGCCAAACATCCAGGCGCTGAAATCGACAGGGCCATTGCCGACGCCATTGCCGGCAAGGAGAAAGAGGGACGCATCACCTGCGTGGCAGCCCATGCCATCGCCAGAAAACAGGCCTGTTCCCCACAGGTGGTGGGTGTGAACATCGACCTGCTGGAAAAAAGAATCCGCCGGTGCCAGTTAGGGCTGTTCGGCTATGATCGGAAAAGGAAGAAAGTGGTTAAACCGGCAGCCATGGTGACAAAACCCCTCAAGACCGCTATCCGTAAAGCCATGGATGGCGACCGCATCACCTGTCTGGCCGCCTGGGATCTGGCGAAAAAAATGAGCCTGACGCGTCTGGAAGTATCATCGGCCTGCGAAGCCATGAACGTTAAAATTTCAAAATGCCAGCTGGGCGCATTCTAGAGCGGTCGACAATCACTTTCCGTCGGCCAGCGATTTGAGATAACGAAACAGGTTGCGGGCCGATTTCGGCGGTGCGTTTTTTTCCTTTTCTTTGCGGGCGCTGCGCACCAGTTGTCCCAGGCGACGGCGATCCGCATCCGGAAATGTTTGCAGCATGTCGTTGAAGCAGGCATCGTCCCCGTCAACCAACCGGTCCCGCCAGCCTTCTATTTGATGGAAGGCTTTTGCCTGTCCATAGGCGCCCTGTTCGATCGCTAACAGTGCCTGCTCGATCGGTTCGGCATCCACGCTGCGCATCAGCGAGCCGATATACTGCATTTGACGCCGCCGGGCCCCATGTGAATTGATCTTTCGAACGGTCTGGACGGCTTCCAGCAGACGCGCGGGCAAAGCCATCCTCTCGAGTTGATCGTCGGAGAGCAGAACCAGTCTTTCCCCCATCTTCTGAAGGGCGGTGGCCTCTTTTTTCAGCCGGGTGCGGCTGATTTCATATTCGTCGTGCATGTTCATGCTTCCAAATCCCCTCGTCTGACCGGATACAGCGGCATTCGTCTGAGGGGTTTAAATCCTCAGGCCAGCGGCCGCCAATCATTGCAGGACCGGTTTTTTGTCCACACCCGCAGCCGGTTGGCCGCCAGGCAGGTTTGGCTGTTCGCATTCAAGTGACGGATGGAAAAAGGGAGTATCGACAAACCGTCGATGCGTCAAGGACTAATCGCGAGGTCGGACCCGCAGGCACCGCCGGGGGTTAAACAAAAACCAGGCTCAGCCAGGGAATATAGGTGATGACGACAAGCACTCCCAATAGAATCAGCAGGTATGGCAGAGACGAACGATAGAGCAAGGTCACGGGCTTTTCGAATTTCAGGCTGGAAATGAAAAGGTTGATACCCACCGGTGGTGTGGAGTAGCCGATCTCCAGGTTCACCAGAAAAATGACGCACAGGTGAATGGGATCGACGCCGTATGACAGGGCAATGGGTACGATGATGGGCACCACGATGACGATGGCGGAAAAGATATCCATGATGCATCCCACCGCCAGCAGGAACAGGTTCAATCCGGCCAGAAAGAGCAGACGGTTGTCGCTCAATGCGGTCAACCATTCTAATATCCGATTGGGAATCTGCTGATCCACCAGGAAACCGGTAAATCCCAGCGAGACGCCCAAAATGACGATAATGGCACCGGACAGAACCGCGCTTTCAACGATAATCGACGGCAATGTCTTGAAAAAAGACACCTCTTTCAAGACGAAGCACTCCACCGCAACCACATAAATCAGCACAACAGCCGACACCTCCGCGATGGTTACAAATCCGCCGTATACGCCGGCCAGGATGATGCCGACCACCGGCCAGTCCCAGATCCCGTCTACGAAGGCGCTTTTTACCCGGCTGAAGGAGACGCCGAGGGTGGCCTTCTCCGGCCGGGCGGTAGCGGCCTGTTTGAAAAAGGCGTAGATGCAAAGCACCCCGATGAGCAGCAGGCCCGGGACGAGCGCCGCTTTGAAAATCCTGCCGATATCCACCTGCGCAACGACCCCGTAAAGGATGACGGGCAGGCTGGGCGGGAAAAGCAGCCCCAGACTACCCGACGTGGTCAACAGGCCCAGGCTAAACGATTCTCCGTATCCTTTCCTGCGCATTATCGGATACAAAATGCCGCCCAGCGCCACAATGGTCACTCCGCTGGCGCCGGTCAGGGCCGTGAAAAACGCGCAGGAACACAGGGCCGCCATGGCCAGCCCGCCGGGCAACCAGCCCATGAGCGCGTCGATGAAATTCATGATACGCTGAGGCGACCGCGTCTCGGTGAGCAGGCAGCCCACGAAGGTGAAGAGCGGAAGCGCCACCAGCACGGGCATGGCCCCCAGGCGGTTCATTTCGATGAGGACGGTCTGAAGCGCCAGCAGATCATGCTCCATCAGGTAGAGGCAGGCGATGGACAAGGCGGCAATGACGGTAAACAAGGGCGTTTCCAGGAGCGCCAAGATCAGGATGGCCGCGATGGCTACAGCGAGTGGATTCATGGGGTCGGTTTCGCCGGTGGGGCTGTTCCCGGTGTTAAGGTGGGCGCAAACCGATAGAGCAGTGCGGCAAGGTAACGAAACGCAGCCACGCTGAAAAAAAAGGGAAAAATCATCGACAGGCGGCCCCAGTCGCCGAACATGGCGATTTCGTTGTTAACGAATTCAAAGGAGGTGACCAGCAGGATCCCCATCACCAGGGTGCCAAACAGATTCACCGCCAAGGATGCCCACCATCGAATGCGGCTGCCGCAATAGCGCAGGACCAGTTCGATTCGGATGTGTCGCTGTCGCCTCAGGGCCATCGATGCGCCCAGCAGTGCCAGCCAAAGCACCAGGTTGGGACCGGCTTCAAAAATGTGATGGGATGGCAGATGGAACAGATTGCGCGAAAGGATGTTAAGGACGATAAAAAAAACCAGCAGCGAAAAGCAAATGACGATGACGCTTTTTTCGAAAAGCGCCAGTGCATCGTCTATGCGTTTGATGGCTTTTAACATTCAGCTATAAGGCTCGGCCGGTGGTCAGCCGCAAAATGAGATGAATGCGCGGAACGCAGAGATGAGAAAGGGCGGCCATTGCCGTATCCTTTCTCGATCTCATGTCCACCCTCCCCTTTTCACTTTGCCTGATTCCGGTGCTCCGCGATCAGCCCGCGAACCTGATCGAACAGCGCTTTCGAATAAAGTGACGGCATGCTCATCTCGTAATTCTTTTCGGCACTCCTTTTGAAGGAAGCGGTTTGTTCGGGTGTCGGCGGGATCAGCGTAATGCCCGCCTGGCTGAGCACATCGATCGCTTCGGCGTTGTCCTTGCGGGTCAGCCGGACCAGCCTGGCAGCGTATTGCCGGACCAGCCGGCTGACGATTTCCCGGTTTTTGGGGTCCAGGTCATAGAAAGTCCGTTTGTTCATCAACAGGGCGCCGGTGGAGTTGACCATGGGGAAATCGAGCATGTATTCCACCCTCGCGTACCACTGGAAGGCTACAGATGCAAGCGGCGGTGAATAAAAAGAATCGATCATTCCCGTCTCCAATCCGGTGTTCACATCCGCAAGCTGGAGTGGGTATCCCTGTACGCCAAAGGAATCCAGAAAATTTTCCGCCACCCGATCCCCCTTCCACACCCACATCCGGGTTCGCTTCAGGCGGTCCATCGTGTCGATGCGCTGTTTTGAAAAAAGGTAAACAAACCCGGCCTCGGCGAATCCCAGCAGGACATACCCTTTTTCTTCGAATCGGGCGGCGAAGTCATCGAACATCTTTTCCTTGACGTAATCGATCTCCTCATAGGTGTTAAACAGCAGCGGCGCCTCGAAAACCCGTATTTCCGGCAGGACCATCCCAAGCCCCACCCCGGAAAACCCGCCGGCATGCAGGCGGTTGACCCGCATCTTTCGCAGGACATCCACCTCGTCACCACTGATTCCGCCGGCATAAATTTTAAATGCCACATCGCCGCCGGTCTCTTCGATCACCGCATCGGCAAAGTCATGCAGGATATGGGTCCATGTGCTGCCCTCGGGCATCACCACGGCAATTTTTATCTCCGTCGGTCCGGCGAGTCCGGCGCAAGTGAATACGCACTGCACCAAGAATAAAACAACGAGCCGTGTTAGGATAGCTTTAGCTGGTTTCATTGGTTGAATTGACATTAACCGTTGGTTGGGAGTGCGCTAATCAAACAGTATATCCACCGCAGCCAGATAAGCGGCGGCCCGTCGTCGGGCAATGGCATTGTAAAAGGAAACCGGGTTCTCGCTGGCGGGACGGTCTACGATTCGCTGCATCAACTCGACAAATCCCTCCCGGTCCTGTTGCTGGTAGAGGCAGAACCGACCATAAAAAAGATCCGGCAGAAGATAGTTGTCTCCGGCGATCGTTTTGACCTCTTGATAGTGGACCAGCGCTCTTTCCTGGTTTCCACCCATCATGGGCGGCCGGGAGCCGAAATAGGCCAGCAGGAAAAGATGCGCATTCCCATGATTGTAGGCAGAGTCGAGCACGATCACCCGTTCCATGACTGTTCGGGCCACATGTGCCTGGGATACGGCCCGAACCGAATCGAGATTGCGGTTGACCCAGGCGCCCAGGTTGAATCCATACCAGAAGAGCGGGGCCACGTCCTGCCTTCCCAGCTTTTCCAGAAAGGGGGTGATGGTATTGACCTTCTGGAACGCCACCGCCGCCCCCGGTGCGCTCGCTTCCAAGGCCTTCAGGGCATAGCCGATACCTTTTTCGTAGTATCGATTCACCCTGTCTTTCAATAATTCTATCTCTTTTGCCCGGCGGTCTGACGGATCGACAAGATAATACGTCTCATCGAGCCGGGTTTCGGCAAACCCGAACGAATAGCTTGCATACATCCGGGACAACATCGTCAGCAATTGACGGTCATCCGGTGAGTTTGCCAGCACGGTTTCAAGCAGTTTGATATTGGCAGGCAACGCCTGTTCCATGAGTTCCCAATCGTCATCTCGCTCATATGCCGTCACCCCGTGATCGATCAAATCAGCAAACTGGCTGACCATAAGGGTTTTTGGCGAGCAGGCCATCACTGCCAGCAAAATCGAAACCAGCAATATCAATCGGTTGACGGTCATCAGGGATCCTGTTATCGTTCTGGACTATAGTCCGCGGATCATTTTTCAGGTCGACATTTTTATAAATCAAGCGCTGGGAAATGCTGAAGTATCCTGCTCCGGTATTTCACGCAGGCTTTCTGGAATTTTGCCTGTCGTGAAGACACTGCTTATGATGCGGACCAATCGGTGAATGTGGCGTTTAATCTCTTCGGGGGAACGACCCGGATAATTCTTGAAGGCCATGACGACACCGGTAACCGATGCGTAAATAGCGTGGGTGACCAGACGGTTGTTCATGCCGATATCGGTTTGGTTGTTTACCTTTTCCAAAATATCTAAGAAGTTGCGTTGCATTGCGTTATACCGTTCCAATGCCTTCTGCTGAATCTGTCCGGTAATCATGAAATGGCCCATCATTTGGAACACGGATTCATTCTCCAGAAGGTAGTCCACACTTCCCATGGCCAGTTCCTCCAATGATGTCCGCCCCGCTTTCACATTCTTTTCAAACAGCTCCTCCACCACTTGCATGTGGCGGACCAGCGCTTCGACGAACACATCGTCCCGGCTGGGGAAGTAGCGGTAGATCGCAGCAGCCGAGATGCCGGCCCGTTTGGCAATGTCCCGCATGCCGATCTTGTGGAAATCTTTCTGACTGAACAGATCCATGGCGGCATTGACGATAAGGTTTTTGCGTGTTTCGCGCTCTTCTTTGCGCAGCTTTTGAAACGTCGACATGGCTGGGGCTCCTGCGGGTTCAGGTTGTCGTTGTGCCGAAGGCCTCGACCGGATCAGAAGATGCCGGGAATCGAATCACGACAGACAGCGGATGAGGACAATTGTACTCATTAACGCAGTTAACTTGAATTAACAACTCTTTTCCAATTGGATGGATTCTGCTAAAGCATCGCTTGATCGTGACGTTTTGGTCATTCATCAAATCCCTAACCCCCTATCCGCCATGCAAACTGGAGGTGCTAAATGAACAAGCCATTGCTGACGATCACCCTGCTGCTGGTTGCGGCCGTGATCAGTCCGATACCGGTTTTCGCCGGTTCCATTGCCGATGCCGACACGATGTATGAGAAAGGCGGGATGGCGAATATGTTGGAGGCGATCGGCAGGTATGAACGTTTCCTGTCGGCCAACCCTGAAGATTTCGAAGCCAATTGGAAATGCGCCCGCGCCTGCCGGCAATATGCCGACACTGCGAAAAAGGGTCAAGTCGATGAGTGGAAAAAAATCTGCGCCGAATACGGCAAGAAAGGCATGATTTACGGCGCAAAAGCCCGGGAACTCAACCCGGACGATCCAGCCGGTTATTATTATTTCGGGCTCAGTGTGGGCACCTATTCAGACGGAACCAGCATCCTGACCGCACTGAAAGAGGGGCTGAAGGATAAGACCCAGACCAACTTTGAAAAAGTATATGAACTGGATAAAAAGTATGACGACGCCGGCAGCATCCTCGCGCTCGGCCGATTCTGGGCGGTGTTGCCCTGGCCATTACACGACAGGGAGAAAGCCCTGGCTTATTACCGCGAATTTCAGCAGACAGACTATTTTCAATCCAGTATCGAAGGCCGGGTTTACCTGTCCGAACTGTTGATCACATTAGGCGGCGACGAGAACGTTGCGGAGGCCAGAGCGCTGCTCAGCCAGGCAATGTCCAGCGGTGAGCCCTACTTCACCGATTGGGCCCAACGCTTGCTGAACAAGATCGATTAGACCTGAAGCGAACGGGCAACACGGTCCGGTATCAGGAAAAACCCCTGCCCGGGTGTGTCGGCTGACCGGATTTCCTTGAGCCGAAAACCCATCAAGCGGACCCTTTTTTTATCAACCGGGCCACCGATTCGATATGAAAGGTGTGGGGAAACATGTCCACCGGCTGGACTTCTTTAACGTCATAGACCTCCTTGAGTTCCAGTATATCCCTTGCCAGGGTGGCCGGGTTGCAGGACACATAGACAATTTTCGCCGGCCCCAGCCTGAGTACCTGCTTGACCACGTCTTTGTGCATGCCGGCGCGGGGGGGGTCGATCACCAGCAGGTCCGGCGCCGCATCGATGGTTTCCAGGGTGTCCTTGATGTCGCCAAGGACAAACCGGCAGTTGTCGATGCCGTTCATGCGGCAATTCTTGCGGGCGTCGCCGACGGCGCTCTCAACCAGTTCCAGGCCGATCACTTCGCCGGCCTGTTTGGCCAGGCAGATGGCGATGGTTCCGGTGCCGCAATACAGATCCAGCACCTGCTCGTATCCATCGAGGGCCGCGTATCGCCCGACGGTTTCGTATAGCTTTTGCGCCCCGCGGGTGTTGGTCTGGAAAAAGGAGTTGGCCGAAATTTCGAACTCGAATCCGCCGATCCGGTCCGTCAGCACCGGTTTGCCGGCCAGGTGGATTTCACGCTCCCCGACGGCCACGCCCGAGCGCCTGGCCGTGATGTTGTTGACCACGGAGACCACTTCGGGAAAACCATCCATGATCCTATCGGCCAGAGGCATGAGCGCCTCGCGGTCTTCGCTGGCCGTCACGATGTTGACCAACCACTGGTCGTGGGCCACCGAGTGCCGTAGCATGAGAAAACGCCAGAAGCCTTCGTGGCTGCGCAGTCCATACACCGGCAGATCCGACGCACGCATGAAAGTGCGCACCGCATCCAGCATTCGGTTTCCCGCTTCGGGCTGCAACAGGCATGCCCGGGTGTCCAGAACCTTATGAAAGGTGCCGGGCACATGCAGCCCCAGCGCAAAGCCGATGTCCGCATCGCTGCCCATCTCTTGGGGCATCAGCCAGCGCCGGTCCGAGCAGGAAAATTCCATTTTGTTGCGGTAACCGAAAACAAGCTCGGACGGCAGCGTCGGATGAACGGGCGTTCCACCCATCAGCGCGATGTGTTCCAATGATTCGGCGACGTGGCGGCGTTTCAACTCAAGCTGGTGCGGGTAGTCGATGAACTGCCACTTGCAGCCGCCGCAATATCCGCTGTATGGGCATGGTGGATCCACACGCCAGGGCGAAGGTGTCAGCAGTTCCTGCACCACGGCTTCGGCGTAGTTGCGCTTTTTCCTGATGATGCGGGCGGCTACCCGGTCACCGGTGACGGTTTGATCGATGAATACGGCAAAACCGTCGATCTTGGCCAGCCCCTTCCCTCCAAAGGCCACATCGATGACGTCGCATTCGATGATCTGTTTTTTCTTAACGGTCATATCAACCCTTTAATCGTTCATCGGTTCCGCGTTCAGCGGGTCAGGGGTTACCGTCGATGGTCGCTCGGCATGAAATATCCGGTGAAGCCTGAACCGAAAAACCGCTGAACCGGTGAACGCATATGCCGTATCCACTTGTTCCATGGCCGGGCGTTTGTCAAGGACCAATACCCATGGCCACGTTTCAAACGCCCTGCGGGAATTCGCCTGCAGCGGATCCTGCGCTCCTGTCGATCGTTTTCTTCCCTTTTTTTTCTTGCCCTGCCAGTCGATTTTCTTTACTTTAGTAAAGCCTGACTGATCGTTATCAGCACCCCATTTCCAAAATTATGTCGTTCCGGACCATTCGTTCCTTTTTGTTCATTCGATCATTTTCGAGTTCCATTCAACCCCGATAAGGATTTTGCCATGAAAAACACGGATTATTTGAAAGCGCTCCACGTCGATGGGGAAACTTTTCATTTTTTCGATTTCAATCAGTTTGCCGCCGACACCGGGGCTTCCGTTGAAAAACTGCCTTTTTCAATCAAGATCCTGGTGGAGAACCTGCTGCGAAAGCTCGACGGCCGTGTGGTCACGGAAACGGACCTGGCCAATATCGTCGGCTGGCAAAAGACCTATGCATCGCCGGTAGAAATTCCCTATCACCCCGCACGCGTGCTCATGCAAGACTTCACCGGCGTGCCGGCAGTGGTGGACCTGGCCGCCATGCGCGATGCGGTGAAAGCCCTGGGCAAGGACCCGGCACGGGTCAATCCTCTGGTTCCCACGGAATTGGTGGTGGACCACTCGATCCAGGTGGACTGCTTCGGCACCGACGACGCCCTGGAAAAAAACGTGGCCCTTGAATACAGCCGCAACAGCGAACGCTATGAGCTGCTCAAATGGGCCCAGAAAAGCTTTTCCAACTTCAAGGTGGTCCCCCCCAACTCGGGCATCTGCCACCAGGTGAACCTGGAAAACCTTGGCCGTGTGGTCATCACCCATGACGAGGGCGGCAAAGCGGTCGCCTATCCGGACACGCTGGTGGGAACCGACTCTCACACACCCATGATCAACGGCATCGGCGTGATGGGGTGGGGTGTTGGCGGCATCGAAGCCGAGGCCGTCATGCTGGGCCAGCCCTACTACATGTCTATTCCTGAAGTGATCGGTGTCCGGCTCACCGGAACGCTGAAAGCGGGCGTCACCGCGACGGACCTGGTTCTGACCATCACCGAGATGCTGCGCAAGGTCAATGTGGTGGAAAAATTCGTGGAGTATTTCGGTCCCGGCATGAAAAGCCTGTCGGTGACCGATCGGGCCACCATCGCCAACATGACCCCGGAATATGGAGCCACCCTGGGATTTTTCCCGGTTGACGAGAAGACCCTTGACTATCTCGAGTTGACCGGCAGAGGCGACCGTGCACGGATCGTCGAGGCCTACGCCAGGGCCGCGGGCATGTTCTACACCGGTGAAACGGACCCGGCATTCACCCAGGTGGTGACGCTCGATCTGGCGACGGTCCAGCCCTCCCTGGCCGGCCCGGCACGACCCCAGGACCGCATCTCCCTTCCCGACCTCAAAAAAACATTTGCCGATATCCTCGGGTGCGAATACGACCGGGACGCCGAGGTCAAGCGCATCTCTGAATTTCTCGATGAATCCGGCTGCAAGACCGTGCGCGCCAGACGCTGCCACCCGGTAACCCAGCGTCAGTTCAACATGGAACTCAATGGCCGGCCGTTGAAGATCGGTGACGGCAACATCGTTATTGCCGCCATCACCTCGTGCACCAACACGTCCAATCCCCACGTGCTCATAGGCGCCGGCCTCATCGCCAAGAACGCCGTTGCCAAAGGTCTCAAGGTACCTCCCTTTGTCAAGACCTCCCTGGCGCCTGGATCCAAAGTGGTTATGAACTATCTGGAGGCAGCCGGTCTGGTGCCTTACTTCGACGCCCTGGGATTTCATCTGGCCGCATTCGGCTGCACCACCTGCATCGGCAACAGCGGCCCGCTGCATCCCGACATCGAACAGGTCATCACCCAAAACGACCTCAACGTGGCGGCAGTACTTTCCGGCAACCGCAATTTCGAAGCCCGCATTCACCAGAAGATTAAATCCAATTTCCTGGCATCACCCATGCTCGTGGTCATCTTTGCACTGGCCGGCCGGGTGGATATCGACCTGACGTTGGAGCCGGTGGGCATCGATCCCAACGGCGAACCCGTCTATCTGGAAGACCTGTGGCCGTCACACGATCAGATCGCCGAACTGACCCAAACCCACGTAAAAAAAGCGTTTTACGAAAAAGAATACGCACGCATCTTCGACGGCGATCGTTTTTGGGAAGCCCTGAGCATCGACCCGAGCACCACATTCGCCTGGAACCATGCCTCCACCTACATTAAAAACCCGCCCTATTTCGAGGGATTCTCCCTGACACCGCAACAGCCGGAAGATATCACCGGCGCCCGCTGCTTTCTGCTGCTGGGAGACACGGTCACCACCGACCACATATCGCCGGCCGGTGCCATCCCCGAGGATTATCCGGCTGGCCGGTATCTGATCGAAAACGGTGTTACCCCCGACCAGTTCAATTCCTACGGTTCCCGCCGGGGCAACCATGAGGTGATGATGCGCGGGACCTTCGGCAACATCCGCATCAAGAACCAGCTGGTGACCCCCAAACAGGGCAGTTTCACCCTGAAATATCCCGAAAAGACCGAGATGACCAACTACGATGCGGCCATGGCCTATGCGGATGAAGGCACCCCGCTGATCGTCCTGGGTGGCAAGGAGTACGGCACCGGCTCCTCCCGGGACTGGGCCGCCAAGGGAACCACCCTGCTGGGCATCAAGGCAGTCATCGCCCAGTCCTATGAGCGCATCCACCGCAACAACCTGGTTGGCATGGGGGTGCTCCCCCTGGTTTTTTCCGACGGGGAAAGCGCGCAAAGCCTCGGACTGGATGGTTCGGAAACCTTCACCATCTCCGGAATCGGCGGAATGACGCCCCGAAAGCAGCTGGCCGTCAAGGCCGTCAAGACAGATGGCAGTGAAATCGATTTTACGGCCACCTCCCGCCTGGATACGGAAGTGGATGTGGAATATTTTGAAAACGGCGGGATTCTTCCCTGCGTCATTCGCAAGATGATTGCGCAGGATGCCGACTAGCCGGCAGTTACTGATAAAACCGTTCAGGCGGCCCATGATAAACGGGCCGCCTGACGTTATATGAGCCCGGCATTTTTTTTGATTCTCAGCAGGCCCGGGCTCAGGTTCAGGTGCATGAGTGTGGACTGGATACCCAGATCGATAAACACGCGTTCCAGGTCGTCAAACAGCACCGGGCGGTCCGGCCACTTGAATGATTTTGCCTGCCGGCAGAGTGAATTCCATTCTCTTTTCGCTTCGGGCGCATCGCTGAAGACGGACTGCATGGCCCGATCACAGAGAAACATGGCGCACACGATGGGTCGAACCGTCCACATGCAGCCATAGCTGGCCAGATAGACGCATCGATGCCCCCTGTTTACCTTGTTCAAGGCCGCCTCCAAGCGATCCACCTGAGCCGGCGTGGCATGCAGCGCGTTGACCACCGTGTCGGCAAAGAAAGTGATGACGCCATCCTTCGAACAACAGGCGCTCGTGCGGCTGAGATAGCAGGTGTGGGTGCACACGTCGCTGAAATGCAAGCTCAAAAAACGATCGGTCGATTGTCTGAATTGAATGTAATCGTTTGTGGTTTCTGTGAGTTCTATCCGTTTGGTCTCACCGAGTCGCACCAGTCCGCGTCTGACGGCTTTCAATGCGTCGAGTTGTTCTATCTGGTAGTCGTTCATTTCCAGGACCCGGGTATCCCTATTTTAACTGGCGCCAACACGTGTGCAAATCCGTGTGTATGAGATAACCTGTTGATTGTCAATGCGATGCCGATTTTATCGGCAGGACGGCCAATGTTCGGGGATCTTTTTCCCTTGACGATTTTCGCCAATTTTCAGATAAACGGAGCTCAATACACCGCCAACCTCACACAGGAACGCATCCGCATGCCAGATCATACCGGACCGTCCGGTCACCCCATGGATCAGATTGCCGAGCAATTCAAAGCATCTGCCAAACCTGCGCAGAATCACAGGCCACTGGAGACCGACACTACCGTTGAATCATCCGGCAATCGATTCGATCCCGAGGGGGATGACGGTTCTGAAGGCCAATCGTCCCTGATCGCGCATGCGATCGTTGGTCCCCTATCCCTTTCACCGGACCAAATCGATGCACCGTCGTTTCTGGTGGACAAGAAGTTGTCCGTCCGGTGGATGAATCCAGGCGACTCAGATGCATTTTCCCTTGCCCTGGCCCACGAGTTTCGTTCAGCAACCGAAGCGAATATCTTCGACCTGCTGCTCAAGCCGGCCGTCAAGGATTCGATTGCCGACTGGCAGGAGTTGTTTTCATTTGTCTATATCCTTTTGCGTCGCTCCACCGCCAAAGACACCTTTGACCGAAAGACCGTCTTCATCTCAAAAAATCACCTCCCCGCCACACACGACGAGACCACTCTCGCAGCGTCCATCCACCCGTTTCTGGTGGACAGCTGCATCATCGGACAAAAAAACGGGGCCACCCGATCGCCCCTGCGCCTTTTCGGCCTGGAATTCAGGGAAGGGACACTCTTTTTGCTCCGGCAGGATCCATGGCACGCTGCCGTGCCCGCCAACGGGGAACCTGAATCCGCCGGTACCGCTATCGCCCCCGGGGACGAGAAAGAAGCGATCTGCATATTGTCGGCACGGCTCAACGACTCTCACCGCATCGCAGATACCATGCTTCCGGAGGTTTTCTTCAAACTGATGAATCGAATATGGGACGAAAGCGACAGCGTTGTGCGATCTTTCGGCGGCAAGCGGGCTGGCTGCAGTGGTGCGCAGATCGACTATCTGTTTACAAAAAACGCCGGCCGGAACCCCATCTTCAGCGCCATCTGCTGCGCAACCCGCATGAACCGGCAGATGCTGGCGATGGAAGAAAAACTCAAGGCTCAAGAGGGATGGGCAGATGAGATCCGCATGAATATGGGCATCAGCCACGGCACGGATGAACTGACGGCAGCAACGCCGGGCGGTTGCATGGAATCCACGATCCCCGGCGGGACGTTTGACCAGTCCACGCACCTGTGCGCCGTTGCCGGCAAAGGGGAAATTTGGATCACCAGAAATGCCGTTGCCCAATTGCCCAGAAAGCTGATCGACCAGGTGGTGGTGGGTATTGATCGCCAAGGCCGGTTTTTGCGGAATTTTTTCACCCGGCTCTCAGACCTTCCACAGGCCGCCGGGGCCGGTCGGTCCCATCCTGATCTGGGAACGCTGACCATCGCCCGCATTTTAACCGTTGAACGGCCAGGATCGGTGCAGCCGGGAACGAACGAGGTTTAACCATGTTGGAAAACGACCCGATGGTAAGGGTTCATGTGAATATTGAACTGTCCGCCGCATCTCTTCAGGCGGTGGTGGCCAATTCAAAAAAGAAGGCCGGCCCGGATGAAAATGGACGGTACCGGGTGGATACGGCCGATGCCCTGGCCGCCCTGATTTCAACCTTCCTCAGGGAAAAAGGCTTTGACGCATTTGCCCGGGATGTTGCCAATTATTGATGCAACAATGGTACAGCCGCCTTGTAAACGGTGACATTACCGCCAATTGAATAGGGGTTGAGGCCTGCCGGAATAAGGAAGCTGTCCCCTTTTTTCATGGTCAGGTGCACACCCTGACCGCCATCTTCGATGCGTCCTTCTCCTTCCGTGCACAAGAGCATTTCTATATTTCTGATTGTGGGCGCAACGTAAGGATGACCGCTGGAGGGATGGATGACGGTGAGTGAAAATTCATCCGCCGGGCAATCGTAGACCGACTCAGCCACCCCCACCGGCTTAGGATCGAGGATCTGGATCGCGGTCTCCTCAAACCGGACAACGCTGAGCAACTCGACCACATCCACATGCTTGGGCGTCAGCCCCCCCCGGAGCACGTTGTCCGAATTGGCCATGAGTTCGATGCCCACGCCGTCCAGGTAGGCGTGGAGCTGACCGGCGCGCAGATACATGGCCTGTCCGGGTTCAAGGCAGACCAGGTTCAATAGTGCCGGAGACAGGATTCCCATATCCCCCGGATAGGCGCGGGCCAGATCGACGATCCAACGGTAGAGCGGTGATGCGCCCGCCAGGGGTCTGGCCTTGTGCAGAATCTCCCGGGCCGCTGTATCGCGCGTATCGCCCGTGAGGGTCATCATGGCTTTGAAAAAATCCCCGAACCCTTGGCCGCGGCTAGTTTTCAGATGCTGGAGCGCATCATCGAGGTCGTGGGGGCATACCGGTGCCAGCAGTTCGGCGGCTTCAGCGGGCGGCCGAAATCCGTTCAGCCCCCAAAATGGCGTCAGTGCGCAGATAATTTCCGGCTTGTGGTTGTCGTCCCGGTAGTTGCGGTCCGGCGCATCCAGGGCCTTCCCTTCCCGATTCTCCCTGTCAAACCCTTCCACCGCCTGGTGTTTGCTGGGATGCGCTTGGATGGAGAGCGGTTGGGCGGCGGCCAGCACCTTGAACAGGTACGGCAGGGCATTGCCGAACCGCCTGACGACATCCCGGCCCAGAATGTCAACGGGTTGCCGGTCGATCAACTGCTGGAGCGGGATCCGATCGTCACCGGCAACCGCCAAGGAAGGTCCTTTGGGGTGGGTGCCCATCCACAGTTCGGCCTGGGGCTCATGGGCGGGGTTGGATCGCCCGGTTAGCCTGGCAATGGCCGTTTTCGATCCCCAGGCATAGGGTTGGATCACGTTTTCGAGACGGTAAATCTGCATGGCTGACCTCGATCGCATCGTCAGCAGATGGTTTACTAACGCCGACCACCTTGCTATACAGGGTCGGCTGGTGCCTAATGCTGAAACACCGGTATGGAGCCATTTATAGCATGATCCTTACGGTTAATGAAATCTTTTACAGTATTCAAGGCGAGTCGGTCTACGCCGGCCTGCCCTGCGTGTTCGTGCGCCTGACCGGATGCAACCTGCGCTGTCGCTATTGCGACACCCGATATGCGTTTGATGCGGGCAAGGCCATGTCCGTCGCCCAGATAGTCGATCAGGTGGCGGCTTTTGGTTGCGGCCGCGTTGAAATAACCGGTGGAGAGCCACTGGCCCAGGACCATACACCGGCACTGGTGGATGCCCTGCTTGGCAACGGCTACCAGCTGTTGATGGAAACCAACGGTTCTCTGGACATCGATCGCGTGGATCGCCGCTGCAGTCGGATCATGGACGTCAAGTGCCCGTCCAGCGGAGAACACGAGAAAAACGACACCGACAATCTGCAGCGGCTGACGCCCCATGATCAGGTTAAATTCGTTATCGGCGATCACGACGACTTTTTTTTCGCAACCCGGCTGTTGCCCCGTTTAGCGGCGATCCTGCCGGCGGATCGCATCCTGTTCTCGGCGGTAGCCGACCAGCTGCCGCCAGATCGGCTGGCGGCGTGGATACTCGAGGCCCGAATCGAGGCCCGGCTTCAGCTGCAACTGCATCGGTTGATCTGGCCCGATCAGGAGCGGG
The DNA here is from genome assembly GCF_055467485.1 of Desulfosarcina sp. Taxonomy (NCBI): domain Bacteria; kingdom Pseudomonadati; phylum Thermodesulfobacteriota; class Desulfobacteria; order Desulfobacterales; family Desulfosarcinaceae; genus Desulfosarcina; species Desulfosarcina sp. The sequence continues at coordinate 77,306 of NZ_JBUOIV010000010.1, forward strand.
GCGTTTGACGAAATAAGCAAAGCTTATGCATAACATTAAGGAGATAGATAAAACCATCTATGATTAAATCACTAAAAGCAGTAGTGTTATCCAGCGGCGGCCTTGATTCCAGCACCGTTTTGGCCATGGCTGCCGCCCAGGGGTTTGCGATATACAGCCTCAGCTTCGACTATGGCCAGCGGCACGCTTGCGAACTGCGGGCGGCCGAGAGGGTGGCGGCGGCAGCCGGTGTACAGCGCCATCTGGTCACCCGGGTGGATCTGAGACCGGTCGGTGGCTCGGCCCTAACCGACGACATCGCCGTGCCCAAGGCCCGCAGCGAATCCCGTATGGCCGAAGCGATTCCGGTCACCTATGTGCCTGCACGCAACACGATTTTTCTTTCCTACGCCCTTGCCTGGGCCGAAGTGTTGGGCGCCTGGGACATTTTCATCGGTGTCAACGCCGTGGATTACAGCGGTTACCCCGACTGCCGTCCGGAATACATCCAGGCTTTTGAAACCATGGCCAACCTGGCCACCAAGTCTGCCGTCGAGGGCAAGGGACGCTATCGCATCCATACACCGCTGATCGACCTGACCAAGGCCGGGATCATCCTGACTGGGACCGAATTGGGTGTGGACTACGGCCTGACCCACAGCTGCTATGATCCAACGCCCCAGGGAATGGCTTGCGGCAGTTGCGATTCGTGCATCCTGCGCAAAAAAGGGTTTGCCGATGCCGGGGTACCCGATCCGACCTCCTATGCGCCGCAGTGACGAAGCGATCTGAACCCCGGCCAACCGGCAACAAGAAACGCTGATACAACATCAAAAAAGACAATAACCTGAGGTATTGAATAAAAATGGTAATCGGAATCGTATTGGGGCTGGCGGTATTGCTTCTGGTGGGGCTGGTATTGGCCGAGAAGACGGAACAGCCCAAACGGATTCTGGTGTTCAAAACACCGCTGTCCCTGTTGTTCATCATCGCCTGGACCCTTCAGCCTGTCCAAAATGCCGCTTTTGGGGGCCTGATTCTGACCGCCCTTATATTTTGCATGGGAGGGGATGTCCTGCTGGCCCTCGGTTCGCGAACCGCCTTTCTTTGCGGCCTGGTCAGTTTTTTGCTGGGCCACGTGATGTATGCCTCGGCCTTTTTCGTGGTAGGCAGCGTCGGACCGCCCATGGCCGTGGGAGCCATTCTGCTGGCATTATCGGCGGCATCGGTCTGGCGCTGGCTGGAGCCCCACCTGGAAAATATGCGCACCCCGGTGATGGCCTATGTCGTTGTGATCAGCGTCATGGTGTGCGGCGCCTTTGGATTGGTTGCCGATCCGACGATCCCGGCTCGTGTGCGCAGCGGTATCGTCGCGGGTGCCGTACTCTTTTATATATCGGATCTATTCGTCGCCCGGCAGCGCTTCGTGGTTGGCGCCCATGTCAACCGGGCGGTCGGACTGCCCCTGTATTACATCGCCCAGTTTCTGCTGGCCTTCTCAGCTGCCGGGGTTCCCGGTTAGCCTGAAAATGGGTGGTCAATGCAAGGGATCCATCACCAGTTTACGGGCAACCGCACGGTCTGTTTGGCCTTATTTCGAAACAACAAGTATCGGTTTTCCCGGCCGAACCGATACAGATCGCGGGTAATGGTCACATCCGACCGGCAGTATTCGAGAATTTTGGCCATTTTTCCTTCCCGCCACCATCTCAGGGCATCCAGCCCGTCTGCCGTCTTTCCGGCATCCAGGGTGACCGATGCCAGATGGTCCAAAGAGAGGCGGTACCCCAGCTGATCCTTCACCTTTTCCAGGATGTCCAGGGTAGGAACCTGCCGGAAATCAAGCTCGGTATACGCCGAGAGCACCCGGTAGTCGAACCGTTTGACGTTGAATCCGACAACCAGGTCCAGCTGCTGCAAGTGATCCAGCAGCATGGGAACCTGACCCTCGACGAACTCGAAAAAATGGTCCGAATGTGAATCGTAGAGCACGACGCAACTGACCCGCATCCGCGATGCATGATGCCAACCGCCAACCTCCTGGGCCGACAGCTGGGTTTCAATGTCCAGCACCCCGTAACGCATGGCCTGATGCGTGACATCCGCCTCCTGTGGGGCATTCTCCGCTGCCTTCTCCGCTTCGACGGCCATCGGCCCGGAAACGACCCGGGCGACGGTCAGGGTCTTGGCGGCAATCAGGGTCTTCAACAGAAATATCGCCCCCGCCTTGTCGATGGGGCGGTTGCCCGAACCGCATTTGGGAGAATGGACACAACTGGGACAGCCGGTCTCACAAGGGCAACCGGATATGGCCGACAACGTGGCGTCCAGCAGGCCATGGCCATCGGAGAACGCCTGGGTGCACAGCCCGCTTCCCCCGGGCAAACCATCATAGATAAAGATGCCGGCACTCTCCAACTGCGCGTGAAATGGGGTGGAAATGCCCCCCAGATCGTTTCGGTCGGCGAGCACTAACAGCGGAAAAACGCCGATGGCCGCATGCTCCAGGGCATGCAGCCCGCCCATGACATGGATCCAGGCCTTTTCCCCCTCGGCGGTCACTGCCGGTGGAACCGTAAACCACAGGCCCTGGGTTTCGAAGACCATGGGCGGCAGGTCGAGCGAAACCCGCTCCATCACTTTGCCGGTCCGCGTTTGTATGCGGTCATAGCCGGTGACCTGCTCGGTGACCCGGAGCCGCCCCACGGCCATCATGGTTCCGTAGACCGGCTTTTGGTCGGTAACCTCGAGAATCCGGGTCTCCTTGTGAGATCTCACGCGGGTGTGAAAATCGACCTGGGCCTGTGCGACCCGGACCTTACGCTTTTCCGGGTCCAGAGACTCCACCGTATAGGTTCGGCCACGATGCAGATAGACGGCCCCGGGATGGGTTTCCCGGTAAACACGGATTCCGTCGATTTCACCTAACTGGGTGTTGCCGGCTACCTCGATGATGGCAAAACGGGCTCCTGCCCCTCGCAGGTCAACCAACCGATGCGGATTTTTCATCGGCGAAAAGCAGGCGGTGCCGTCAGCGCTCAGATAGAGCTCGCCGGAGGCAATCGCCCTTTGGAGGCAGGCTTTCATCGGTTCAGGTGACAGCATGGGGTCTGCGGTCATCAAAGGCAATTCCGCTGCAGCGCACACCAGGTGTCGTGCCACGACATCCGGATTATAAGGATTGATCACGGCCGCTTCCGGCCGGCGAAGCACCAGTTGTTCCGGATTCTTGATAAAATAATGATCCAGGGCATCCTCTCCGGCCACCAGTACGACCGCCGAATCCTGGCCGCTTCGCCCCACCCGCCCCCCGCGCTGCCAGGTGGCGACAATGGAACCGGGGTAGCCGACCAGAATACACAGATCAAGACTGCCGATATCGATGCCCAGTTCGAGAGCGCTGGTGGTGATCACCGCCAGCAGTTCGCCGGAAGCGAGTTTGGACTCGATGTCGCGGCGCTCTTCAGGCAAGAAACCGGCGCGATAGGCACTGATGCGATCGGCGAGCGAACCGGCACGCTGTTGGGCCCAGATGGCCAGCAGTTCCGCCAGTTTACGGGACTGTGTGTAAACGATGGTGCGAAGTCCCCGGTTTATGGCCGCCTTGAGCAGTATCACCGTTGCCGTCAACGATCCGTCTGCCGGGTCCATCATGATCAGGTGACGCCGACCGTTGCCGGCCGTGCTCCGGGTAACGGTCTCGACGCTCAATCCGGTCAGCTGCTTGGCCAGTTCGTCCGGGTTGCCGACGGTGGCCGACGTGAAAACGAACGTGGGCGCTGCACCGTAATGGCTGCACATCCGCCGCAGGCGACGAAATACCTGGGCCATATGCGCACCCAGGATACCCCGGTAGGTGTGCACCTCGTCGACCACCACGAACCGGATTCTGGACAGCAAACCGGTCCACCGATCGTGATAGGGCAAAACCGAAAGATGGACCATTTCCGGGTTGGTCATCAGGATGTGGGGCGGGTTGTCGCGGATTTTCTTGCGCCGGTAGGCTGACGTGTCCCCATCGTATATGTCCGCCCGCAGGTTGATATCGGGCAAGTAGGCGGACATGCGCTCGATGGCTTTGAGTTGATCCTGGGCCAGGGCCTTCAGCGGGTAGATGAACAGGGCGCATGCGGATGGATCCTGGAGGACGGCCTCGAACACCGGAAGCGAATAGGCCAGGGTCTTGCCAGAGGCGGTCGGGGTAGCCGCTACCGTATGGATCCCTGCTCTCACCCGATCGATCGTCTGGGCCTGATGGACATACAGCCGATCGATCCCCAAGTCCTCGAGCAAACGTCCAATCGGTTCCGGCCACGGTTTGCAGGTCTTTCCGTAGGCGGGTTGGCTGGGCGCAAACTCACGGTGATAAACCACCTGGCCCTCAAATGCGCTGGCAGCCTTGAGAGCGTTGATGTAACCGTCGACCGGAGAACCGTCAGCCATGGATTGACAACCGAAATCGAATCACAGTTTTCATTTTTGTGTGCATAGGGGCTTGAAAAACTGAAAAAATACGCTATAGTGGGCCTTTATTGGACATGTACGATCCGCATCCGTGAACCTTAAGGCAGCGATTGACAATACCTCACCGAAAAAAGGTCTTCCCCTTTAGCGGGAAGAGCCACTATCGCATGACTTCATCTCCCATTTCAAGAGGAAGGCCATAACGTTGGACGACCCTTTTTTACCCGGCCCAGGTTCCGCAACCCTGGGTAAATGTCATGTTTGTTTCGCTTCTCTTCTTTTGCATGTAAACCACCGGACTCTCAGTTATCCGCGCGACCGCATCACCGGTGCAGGAGTCAGCGGATGATGCTGAATCAATTTATTCTGCTTTTCATCCTGTTGCTGCTTTCCGGTTTCTTTTCATCGGCGGAGACCGCCCTGTTTTCCATCAGCCAAACCCGCGCCAGGCACATGGCCAAGGAAAATATCCGATCTCACCAGTTGATCAAGCGCATGAAGGATGACCCCCACAAATTGCTGACCACCATCCTGATCGGCAACAACGTGGTCAATGTGGCTGCATCGGCAATCGCCACGTCGCTGACGATCAACATGTCCGCCAACTATGCCGTCGGCCTGTCCACCGGGATCATGACCTTTCTGATTCTCGTCTTCGGCGAGGTGATCCCCAAATCCTTTGCCACCCGCAACAACATCCTCCTGGCCAAGCTGACGATCTTCCCCATTTACTGGATGTCGATCCTCTTCTTTCCGATCATCTTGTTTCTCAATTTCATTCCGCGCATCACCGGAAGGATGAGCAAGACGCCGTCAGCCACCGAAGAGGAGCTGATCACCTTTGTCGAAGTGGTGGAAGAGCAGGGAGAGATCAAGGAAGAAGAGCGCGAGATGATCCACAATGTCTTCGAATTGGACGACACCAATGCATCGGAGATCATGACGCCGCGGGCCGACATGTTTGTCGTGGATGCAGATGCGCCCCTGGATTTCAAGGCCATCGCCGAATCCGGTTTTACGCGCATTCCGGTTATCGAAGGCGACATCGACCACGTGGTGGGCATCTTGAATATCAAGGACATCTTCATGCACCAGGCCACATCGGAAACACCGGTGAACATACGGGCCATCATGCGACCCCCCTATTTCGTTCCGGAGAACAAGAAACTGGACCGGATGCTGCATCAATTCAAGGCCCGCAAGAACCACATGGCCATCATCGTGGACGAGTATGGCGGTGTCTCCGGCCTGATCACCCTGGAAGACGCCCTGGAAGAACTGGTGGGTGAAATCCGGGACGAGACAGACAAAGAGGAGCCTCACATCATCAGCAAAAAACCCAAGGAGTGGATGGTGCTGGGCAAATCGGAGATCGAGGAAGTCAACGACAAGACCGGCATGAACATCCCCGAATCCAGGGAATACGACACCTTTTCCGGGTTCATTTTAGATAAGATCGGCAGGATTCCGGAAGAGGACGAAGTATTCACCATCGACGGGCACAAGGTGGTGGTGATGGAAATGGATGGCAACCGGATCAAGCGCTACCTGGTGCAGTCCCTCTCATCCAAACCGGACTGATCGATGCCCTCCCCGTCGGCTGCCAGCCGATGAACCGCCCCTCCGCCCGGCACCGGGGACGGCCCCTTCAATCCTATCATGATCGATTGCACACCCCGGCCACGCCTGCTGTTGATCCCTTGGACCAATCAACCTGCATCGCCAAGGAGTGGCGTCGCCCACCCCCAAACGGGAACGTAGTCCGCCCTCGGACCGTATGAGATACCACGACGAGAACGCATCCCGCTGCAACGCCTGCGGTCATGCGATCTACTGGTTATTGCGGGTTCGGCAGCTGGCTAGGGCAGCTACTTGACGCGCTCCACGTACTGCCCGGTGCGCGTGTCAATGCGGATGGTTTCGCCCTCGTTGACGAACGGCGGCACCTGCACCACATGACCGGTTTCCAGGGTGGCTGGTTTGGTGGACCCGGCGGCGGTGTCCCCTTTTGCCCAGGGTTCGGCCTCGGTGATGGTCAATTCCACGAAATTGGGCAGCGAGATGTCCAGGGCCTTCTTATCGAACATGAGGACGTTGCAAACGGTGTTTTCCTTGAGAAAGGCCTTGGCGTCGCCCAACTGCTCCTCGGACAAAAATTCCTGTTCATAGGTGGACGAATTCATGAAACAGTAAGCGTTCCCGTCGAAATAGAGGTACTCCATCTCCACCGCTTCCAGATTGGCTTCCTTGAATTTTTCACCGGACCGGTAGGTTTTGTCGAACTGCGAACCGGTTATCATGTTTTTGAGCCGGCATTTGTATAGGGCCTGCCCCTTTCCGGGTTTCACGAATTCAAACTGGACGATCACGTATGGATCACCGTCGATCTCTATCTTCAGCCCTTTTCGTAAGTCACTGCTCTCGTACATATGGTTTTCAACCTTTCCTGGCGTTGGTAAATGGCAGGATCCGGCTTGGGCGGCCCGGATCCCGTGGTTAATCCGCTTGGTCAAATCGTCATGTCGTTGGTCCCCGGCCCTTCCATGTGCATTCGATCCGTCCGGTGCGTTTCAGACACCAGGGCCTGGACCCGTGCCGGGTCCTTTTTAAAACGGATGGGGCGCCCGTCCTCGCCCACGGCATTGGTGCAGGTGCAGCTGTCCACCCCAAAAGGCCGGACCTGCCGTATGCCGCCGGCAACATTTTCCGGCGAGATGCCCCCGGCCAGAATAACCGGGATTCGGCTTCCGGCCACCAGCTCTGCAGCTACCGACCAGTCGCAGGTAAGTCCGGTGATGCCAACGAATCCGGCCACCGGCTGGTCCTCATCGGCTGAACCGGAAGCCCCGACGATGATCGTGTCGGTCAAGAAATAGTCGCTGACGGGTTCCAGCCTGGCAGCCAGGGCCAATACGGCATCACGGTCAGCCTTTCCTGCCTGCCCGATGGGAATGGAGCGCATGATCTGAAGACGCGGAAACCGCTGCTTGACCGCCGCCTGAAGTTGGAACGCCGCATGTACCGAACTACCCCCGCGGTCATCCAGCCGGTCACAGAAATGCACGATATGCGGCTGATAATAGTCCAGCGTATCGAAAACCGCCTCCCGGTTTGAATACAACGGAATCAGACTGCTGACCGCACCCAGCTTGCGAACCGCGTCAATGGTTTCACGGATGACCGGATCGTGGCGCGCTTCGCACGCGGTGACCACGCTGCCAATGTGATCCACACCCAGCGCGATCATGGACCGGGCTTCACCCGGCGTCTGAATTTCATATACCTGAACGATGGTGCCTGGCATTATCTTGAGCATTCCTGAATGGTTAACATCCGAAGCGAGCGGTGCCGGTGGCCGTCTCTATCATATCCATGGGCTTTGTGCAAATCGTACCCCGGATCGCTGGTCGCCGGGTATCGACGGTATGCACAATGGTCTGTCGACGACTGATCAAGGCAGGATCGCTGGATCCTCTGCGGCGGCTGAACCGGAGGCCATCACGTCCACATTCTGCCGGAGCATCTTATAGTAGGTTCGGATGCGGTCCACGTACATGACCGCTTCATTTCCACGCGCATATCGATGTTCAAGGGTCGTGTAATATTTTTTCTGCTGCAACAGCGGAAATACCGACCGGACGCCATGCCAGCTGTTTTCCGGCTTGCCCAACCGGCGGGCCAGCAGCCTGGCGTCCTGCAGGTGGCCGAATCCAATGTTGTAGGCAGCCAATGCCATGAGGGTACGGTCCGGTTCCGGTACCGACTTGCCGACCAGGCGGTGGAGACGGGCCAGATAGCGGGTGCCGGCAAATATGGATGCCTCGATATCCATCCGGTTTTCCAGGTTCATGGAGGCCGCCGTTTCGCGGGTCAGCATCATGATTCCGCGCACGCCCGTATAGCTTTTCGCACGAGGATTCCAATGCGACTCCTGATACGCCTGGGCGGCCACCAGCTTCCAGTCAAGCTTGTATTTTTGGGCAGCGGCTTCGAAATACGCCCGATATTTGGGCAGCCGGACCTTGATCCGGCGACGGTACCTGGCCAGGTCAACATAGTCGAAAGATTCCAGATGGCTGTAATAGTGATCGATAAGCCCCTTGATGATCTCCCGGGTCCCTTTTCGATCAAACCACTTGGCGATGACCTGCTTCAATCGGCGGTTGCGTGGATCCGTTGCCCAGGTCAACTTACGGGGTTGGCCCAGGGTCAGCTTGACGGTCAGTTCCGGGTAATAGTGGTGGTTCATGGACATGATATTAGATTCCACGACCGTAAGCGGCAAGGAGCGGTTCCACACCATCTGGAGCAAATCTTCGGCGCTGTATGCAGTCAGTATCTGCCAACTGACACCCGGATAGATGCGGCGCAGCTCCTCGAGATATTCGATACGGGCGCTGCTGCCGGTCATCCAGAGCGTGTATGCCTCGAGCGCCTTTTTGCTTTGGATTTCCGGACCGCCGCGACGGCCCACCACCTGCTGCTCCACCTCCAGATACCCCGGTCCCAGCGAAAGCAACCGGGCCGACTGGCTGCCAAAGGGAACCCCAGGGGCGATGATATCACCCTGACCGGCTTTGAGAGCGGCGATCATATCGACTTCATCCTCGATGATCGATACGCGAAGATTCACGCCCAGATGATCGGCAAACGCGCTTGCCAGATCGTACTCAAATCCGACAGGGCCATGGGGGCCTTCATAATAACATGCTGAATTGTTTCGCGTAATCAACACGATTTCACCCCTGGCCTGCAAGGCTTCGAGATCATTTTGTGTCAGGGGAAAATCGCATCCTGAAATCACGATGGACACGAACAGAATAACCAGCGCGCACCGATTTGTTCTCAGCTTGTCAACACGCATATTCTGCCAACCGTTTTCATGGTTTGCGTCTGAGCTCCAGAGCGTCTGGTGGTTGCCCGATTGAACCCTCCCCGCGGCAAGCCGCGGGGAGGGTTCACCGTATGGATAAAAATCGATTTGCAGTTCGCTCGCTGTCGCGGTTCAAGTCGACGATGTAGTCACGTGATGGTTTATAGTCTGAGATCTCCAATTTATCAACCCGCACCATGTCTTCGCTCACTCCCGTCCGCCCGGCAACCGGTGTCCATCGGCAACCGGGGGCTATCTGACCGCAGTCACCGGACAGGACACGCCACAGCGCCCGGTTGCCTTTTTCAATCGATAATGGTATTACCCCCCGAAATCAACCAATCTGCTGTTTTGTAGCGTATTTGCGACGCATTAGCCCGGAGACACACTATGATTGTTATCATCGATTTCGGATCCCAGTTCAACCAGCTCATCGCCCGGCGGGTGCGTGAATGCCGCGTATACTGCCAGATCGAGCCACCGACTGTCACCGCGGAACAGATTCGGTCCTGGGCACCCGAAGGCATTATCCTTTCCGGCGGCCCATCCAGCATCTACGAAAAGGACAGCCCCCGGGTGGACGCCGGCATTTTCGACCTTGGCATTCCGGTGCTGGGCATATGCTATGGCATGCATTTTATGGTGGACACCCTCGGTGGCAAAGTCAAGAAGGCCGACAAACGAGAATACGGTTTTGCCTCCCTGACCGCCAGGCAGCAAAAAGGGCTTTTTTCCGGCATCGGCAAAGAAACAGTCACCTGGATGAGCCACGGCGATTCCATCGACGGCCTTCCCAATGGCTTCTCCATCAGCGCATCGACTGCCAACACAAAAATTGCTGCAATGGCCAACACCCGTAAAAAGTTCTTCGGCGTCCAGTTTCACCCTGAAGTGGAGCATACCGCCAAAGGACGCAAAATGATCCACAACTTTCTTTTCGACATATGCGGCTGCAAAGCATCGTGGACCATGAAATCCTTTGCCAGGGACACCGTCAACCAGATCAGGGAAACTGTCGGTGACAAGAAAGTGATCCTGGGTCTTTCCGGCGGCGTGGACTCGTCCGTGACGGCCCTGCTGATTCACCAGGCCATCGGTAAAAATCTGACCTGCATCTTTGTGGATAACGGCTTGCTGCGCAAAGACGAGGCGGCCCAGCTGAAAGAGAAACTCAAAAGCCACCTGAAGATAAACATCCGCTTCGTCAAGGCGGCCTCCCGTTTTGTCAAAGCCCTTTCCAACGTGTCCGATCCGGAACGGAAACGCAAGATCATCGGCAAAGAGTTCATGGATGTATTCGAAGCCGAAGCCCTGAAAATAAAAGGTGCCGATTTTCTGGCCCAGGGCACCCTCTACCCGGATATCATCGAATCACGATCAGCTTTCGGCGGCCCCACGGCGGTGATCAAATCCCATCACAATGTGGGAGGGCTCCCGAAAAAAATGAAGCTCAAGCTAGTCGAACCCTTAAAGTATCTATTTAAGGATGAAGTGCGCAAACTCGGCAAAGCATTGGGGTTGGACGACGACCTGGTCTGGAGACAGCCGTTTCCCGGACCGGGGCTGGCCATCCGGGTGATCGGAGAGATCACTAAAAAGCGTCTGGATGTGCTGCGGGAAGTGGATGCCGTGCTGCAGGAGGAGATTCGCGCATACGGATACTATCGCAAACTCTGGCAATCTTTTGCCGTATTGCTGCCGATTAAAAGCGTCGGTATCATGGGTGACGGCCGGACGTATGAAAACATCGTCGCCATCCGGGCAGTCACCAGCAAAGATGCCATGACCGCCGACTGGGCCAAACTCCCCCACCGGTTGCTGGGCAGGATTTCAAACCGGATCATCAACGAAGTCCGGGGCGTCAACCGCGTCGTATACGACATCAGTTCCAAACCACCTAGCACCATCGAATGGGAATAGCACATCATGAGCCAAAAAGACGATACCTCCCGGTTCACCATCCGCGATGAGGAAGCGGAGCCTGATGCGATATTTCTCTCGGATGCAGAAAATCTGCGTATCGAGAAGCTGAGCACCCGGGTCACCCTGGTGGCCGTGCTGATTCCCTGCCTGTTGGTGGTAGTTCTGGCCATCGCCTATCTGGACATAAAAAGCCGGGTCGTCAACACCCAGCATTCCGGTTCCATGGGCGTCCAGAATCTGTCCAAGGATCTTGAATCCCGGTTTTCCAACCTCTCCCTCAAGCAGGCCAGGATGGAGGAGCAACTCACCGAAATGTCCAAAGCGTTAGAAACCGGCGTTGCTGCTGTGCAGGTCAATTTGCAGAAAGCCATCACCGAACTTAAACGGATCACTGATGACAAAGCCGACCGATCCGCCTTGACCGCGTTGACCGCCGCAACCCAGAAATCGGATGCGTCCGTTGCCGCCCTGCAGAAGGAGATGGCAGACCTGAACACCGCCTTCAGCAAGTTCGACGAGGAGTTGGCCGACCAAATCCTGCTGATGGCGCAGGGCCTGAAAAAAGATCAGGGGCGGCTTGCCGCCATCGAAGAGAAAACCCAGCGCCTTGAATCGGAAAAACTGAGCAAGGGGTCCATGGAACTGGCACTGGGTCTCGAGCGGTTGGGTCTCCAGGAGATGGTCAAGGACCGAATTCGTGAAGTGGAGAATAAACTGGCTGGTCTCAGCAAGCAGATCGAGGCGTTGAACCAGCGACTGGATGCGCAGGCGAAAAAATCATCAGGCTCATCGGCGACGGGCGCAGCCACGGCGGCCTCACCTAAACTCTCGCCGACCCCGTCCCTCCCCCCCGGCTCCACGGGTATCGTCGAACAGACAATCAACTGACCTGGAAAGAGCTCTGGATCGCGGCCGTCTCTATTGAACCCGGGGACGATCTTCGTTCGCCGTTGGGCTTACACCTGACATCAACTGCACGTTGATCCGCGATAGCGAGCGCTAACCCCGCAGCTTGCCTCGCGGAATGTCCAATTTTAGCCCCACGTACCAAACGCCCAGTCAGCACAGCCCCATGCCCGCCATCTTCTCTTCGATGCGCCGGATGTCGGCCGGCAGGTCCACTTCAGGCGAATCATACGGCGTCACCACCACCCGAATACGGTATCCGTGCTCCATGGCACGAAGCTGTTCGAGCTTTTCGATCTCTTCCAGGTGCCCGGGAGGGAGCCCTCGAAAGCACGCGAGGAATTCTTGGGTATAGGCATAAACACCCAAGTGTTTATAGGTTTGGAAGATGTTCGACCCGTCGCGGTCATAGGGAATAGTCGCCCTCGAAAAATAGAGCGCATCACCCTTGTTGTCGAAAGTGACCTTGACATCCTTCGGGTCGGTGATTTCACGCCTGTCCACGATGGCAAAGGCCAGTGTGCTCATCTTTACCGCCGGGTCTTCGTAAAACGGTTTTACCACGGCGTCAAAGCATCGCGGATCCACCAGGGGCTGGTCTCCCTGGATATTGACCACGATGTCCCCCGGGTTCAGACCGAGCCGTTCGGCGGCTTCGGCCACCCGGTCGGTGCCGGAGCGGCATTTGGAGGAAGTCATGACGACATTACCGCCAAACCGGTCGACTGCGTCCCGGATTCTGCTGTCATCGGTGGCCACGTGGACAGATTCGATGGATTTGGCCTGCGTGGCCCGTTCGCAGACCCACTGGATCATGGGCTTGCCGCAGATGTTGGCCAGCGGTTTGCCATCAAATCGAATGGAGCCGTAGCGCGATGGGATGATCACCACTACCCGCATTTAGAGATCCCTTTTCAGAACACCGTTAATATCCACACGACCATAACGGCAAAATGAATCGCCTGTCATGGTCATTCCTGAACCCGCTGTCGGCAAATGACCGGAAGGGGTCGTCAGGCGACAGGCGCTATTTTTCCCATCCCCCTATCAGGTGCAGGTGGAGATGAAAGATCACCTGTCCGCCGCCTTTCTCTACATTGAATAGAAGCTTGTACCCGGAGACATCCACCTTCTCCTTTTTAGCCATCTGTCTGGCGGTCACGATCATTTTGGCCAGAATCTCATTATCCGATTCGGTAAGATCGTTGATGCTGCGGATGTGCCTTTTGGGAACGATCAAGAGATGGACGGGGGCGTGAGGGTTGATGTCACGGAAAACCACTAAATCGTCATTTTCGAACAGCATGTCGGTTCCCATCTGGCCTTGTGAAATTTTACAGAAAAGGCAATCTTTTTCCATGGACGGCGCCTCCTGTGGCTCCCCCATCGCCCGTCCTTTCAAGCGATGAAGAAAATCGGGTGGGTGGTCAGCGGACTCTGAATGGTCTGTTCCTACCGGTTCAGCGGTAACCTTGTCAAGCAGACATTAACCAATGACGATCCGCTTTTATTCAGCAGACAACCATTCGCCAGAAGGGACGAAATCCCTGAAATTCATTGCTTAAGTTTTAAATGGGGCTGCCGATATGAAATTACAGCGAAACGGGCTCTCGGCCCTGCCCTGAGTGCACCGCAAGTAAGGCATCAAGTTCTGATTTGAGGCCTGATTTTACCCAAGCCCATGCGGAAACGGATTGAAGCAACCAAAACCATGAACATCCTGATTGCAGACGACGACCCCGTCACCTTGAAGATTCTGGCATCACGCCTTGGCGCGTGGGACCACACGGTACATCAGGCTGCCGACGGCAATGCGGCCTGGGAAACCATTTGCGGCACGCCCGTGGATATGGTCATCAGCGACTGGATGATGCCTGGCATGGACGGGCTCGAGTTGTGCCGCCGGATCCGGGAGATACACGAATCCGGCTATATTTACCTGATACTGATCAGCGCCCAGGATTCCAAGGCGGATATCGTGCGCGGCCTGGAAAGCGGCGTCGACGATTATATCACCAAGCCCATCGACATGGACGCCCTGCACGCCAGAGTTGAAATCGGCGTGCGTATCGTCAACCTGGAGCGGACGCTCAACCGTAAGATAGAGATCATTACCGCCAACCACATCCAGACCATCCGCATGTTCTCCCGAATGATGGAAGTGGTGGATGACGACCTGGGGGGACACTGCCGCCGGACAGCCGGCCTGGCCGTCAAACTGGCCGGTCTGCATCCCAGCGTGGGCGATGCGGAAATTCCCATCATCGAAACGGCGGCCCTGCTGCACGACATCGGCATGGTGGGCATTCCCAAGCCAATCTTAAACAAGCGCCGCACGGAAATGGTTGAAAACGAGCGCCAGCTGTACCAATCCCACGCGGCCATGGGTGCCCGCATCATCGGAGAGATAGAGATCATGAAGCCGGCAGCCCTGCTGGTGCGCATGCACCACGAACAATACAACGGCAAGGGGTTCCCCGATGGACTGGCCGGCGATGATATCCCAGTCGGGGCGCAACTCATTTCGGCCGCCTCTATTTACGACAACATGATCCACAAAGGCAAGATCGCCCTCGACGGCATTGCTGAACGCCTGCAACAGATCCGGAACTACCAATTGTCACCCGAGGTGGTGGCGTTACTGCTTGAAATCAACGTGGCGCAGCAACACGAGCTGGCACGCAAGACGGCGGAGGAACGGGAACTGGACGACTTGAAGACCGGGATGGTGATAGCAGCCAACGTACGCATGAAAACCGGGGCCTTTGTCATGGCCGCCGACACTGAGTTGGACGACTACAGTATCGACAAACTTAAACATTTCAACAACATTGGTGCCATCTCCAACAAGGTGCTGATTCGTAAATCTACTGTGAGGCGCTAAATGGATCTTGCAACCATCATCGGTCTGGTCAGCGGCAGCGTACTGATTCTGGTTTCCATCGTCATCGGCGGCAGCGCCCTGGTTTTCATCAATATCCCCGGCCTGCTTATCGTTGTCGGCGGCACTTTTGCATCCACCTTCATCAAATTCACCATGTCCGATGTCATCGGCTCGATCAGCGTGGCCATGAAAGCCTTCCTGGTAAAAATGGAAGCACCCGAAAACATAATCAAAGAGATGGTGGAATTCACCCGTATCGCTAAAAAAGAGGGGCTCATCGCCCTGGAAAAGGAGAATCCTTCAGATGCCTTTTCCGTCAAGGCGTTGCGATACCTGTCCGACGGCTATGACGAAGGTCTGATCGCCGATATGCTCCACAAGGATATCCGCCTGATGGGTCAGCGGCACACCACCGGCCAGAATGTGTTCAAAGGGATGGGCGATTCCGCGCCGGCATTCGGTATGGTGGGAACGCTCATCGGCCTGGTTCAGATGCTCTCCTCCATGTCGGACCCGGCAAGCATCGGACCGTCCATGGCGGTGGCGCTGTTGACCACCTTGTACGGCGCCGTCATCGCCAATCTCATCGCCCTGCCCCTTGCCGACAAATTGGCCCTACGAAGCGAACAGGAGCGCTTAAACAAAAGCATCATCCTGGAGGCGGCCATTGCCATCAACCGCGGCGTCTCCCCCATGGTGCTGGAGGAATCCCTCAAGATTTTTCTCTCCCCCAAGGAACGGCAGCTGGCTGAAGCCGAGAACGCCAAAACCGAATAGCAGGTGATCGATGCGCAACGACATCCAGGAATGTCCGCCATGTGATAAAGGCGCCCCCAAATGGGTGACCACCTTTGGCGATCTGATGAGTCTGCTGCTCTGCTTTTTCGTGCTGCTGCTCTCCTTTTCCGAAATCGATCGCCAAAAATACAAGGTGGTCGCCGGATCCATGGAAAAAGCCTTTGGCATGCAGCGCAAAAAAAATGTTTCCGAATCGCCGCGCCACGGCCTGAAGATGATTGCCAAGGACTTTGACCAGGAAGCGATTGCCACACGGGTGAAAGAATTTATCGGCCGGGAGCTGGAAGAGAATTTCGATGAGCTCTATGGGAGAATCGAGGACGACATCGAAATCGAGGCCAAGAAGGACCAGTTGATCATCCGCATGATGGGAGAGAGCACTTTTGATTCGGGAAAAGCCGAGATCAAGACGGAACTGAAACCCATGATCCTTCGAATCGGCCAGATCTTGTCAAGCGAGACCGCCGGCGACATCGTCATAGCCGGCCATACCGACAATGTACCCGTCAGGGGCGGCCCGTTTCAATCCAACCTCAAACTCTCCATCGCCCGGGCCGCCACTGTCGCCCAGTTCCTGCTGGACCAGACCGCCATCGACCCCCAGCGACTGTCGACAATGGGTTTTGGTGAATACCGACCCATTGCGCAGAACGACCTTGAAGCGGGCCGGCGCAAAAATCGACGGGTGGAAATCATCGTTGGCACCATTCCCCGCCGCGAAGGCATGGCCGCTTACGGGAGCACCCCCCAACTGCAATAGGCGTTGATTCGTCGTCAGGATCGATACCCGAAAAATAGATTGGCAATCGGTTGGGTTTTGAGCTTGCGGCGTCTGGGGACATATCCGTCGCACTCTGGACCCGCTTTAACCGGCGAAGCGGTGGAAAAGGAGGGAAAGACAAAGGGTTTCCGAGGATTGACCGCCTCGTCGCGTCCGGCCGGCCAGCAACGTTTCCAGACGCCTATCGGAGAAAATCAACCAGCGTGGGTTGAATGACCCTGGCGGATGTCGCCAACAGCACTTCGTAAGCGGTCTGCTGCACCTGCATCTCAATGGCGGTCTGGGCAATATCGGCATCTTCCACATCCGACCGCATGGTTTCCACCGAATTGCCAAAACTGACCCAGTAATCGTTCGTGGCTTCCAGGCGCTTGTAGTCCGAGGCGAGCCCACTTCTTGTAATTTGAATCCGGTCCCCAATGCGTGCCAGCGGGTCGACGGCGGCCCGTATCGCCACCGGGTCGTCTGCAGTCAACGCCGCTTCCAGATCGTCAAGCACCTGAAACAGGTTGTCGACGCCATCGATAAACATCTGGCTGCCGTCTGCTTCTAGTTCCACTGTTATCCCCTCCCCGATGGTGACCCGGTGCAGGCCGCCGTCGCCGTTGTAGGCGTAGGTGGCCGAGTCGAAAGCCGGGATGTCGCTCAGGTGGCCGGAAAACAAGTGATTCTTTCCATATTTGCTGTTGGCCAAGCCCAGTGTCTGATCACGGATATCTTTGATCGCTTCTGCGAGGGGCGTTTTATCATCGGTACCGGGGTTGGATGCGATGCTCTTGGCCTCACGCAAAAAATCATGAATCTGTTCCAGGATGGTCTCCGTGTATTTTATCCGTGTCTGAGCATCGGTGATGTTTTCCCGATACTGGTCGATGGAATTGATGGTGGTCCGATAGCCCAAGACTTTTCCGATGCCGATGTGGTCATCCGAGGGTCGGTTGATCCGTTTGCCTGACGCCAACTTCAGCTGCGTCTTCGTCAGCTGGGTACTTTGCCTGGCCAGATTGGCTTTGATGTTGTCTGCCATGATTTTGGCGCTGATTCGCATGGGTTTCCTCCTGCCGGCGGTTATACCATCTCTATGAGGGTTTGGAGCATTTCATCGACGGTGTTGACCAGTTTGGCGGCAGCCGTGTATGCACTCTGGAACTGCACCATGTTCACCATCTCTTCATCCATGGAAACTCCCGAGACCTCCTCACGGTAGGTGGATAACTGCAGGGATATCATGGATTGATGGTCGCTGTTCACCTTGGCCTGGGAGACGTTCCTGCCCACGTCGCTGACCAGTGAATCGTAAAAATCATCGAAGGTTGCGGTTCCACCGGACATGGAGAGGCCGTGTTGGCGTTCACTGATGGCGATGGCATTGCCATTGCCGCCGGGCACCCCTTCCGTATTCAAGGCCGCCGCCAGCAGGTTTGAATCGCTGACCACGGCCGCATTCACGGCGATATCCGAGGCATCCGTACCGGTAAAAAAGTCAACCCCCGTGTCATCCGGCGGTGCCGCCATGGTAAGGCCGCTACTGTGGAGCGTGTTGACCGCGGTGATCATGGTTTGCGCCAAATCGTCCAACCGGACCAGATAATCCGGTATGGTGGTATCCCGCGCCTCGATCCACCCCTTCAATTTCCCGTCCGAGATATCGCTGGTGATATTCTGCTGGACACCGCTGCTGCTTTCCCAGAAAACGTCCTTGAACCCATTGGCATTCGGGACGGTGGCCAAATTCCAGGAATTGACGCGATCGACCAAGGTGTGGCCGTTGGTGGTAACGACCGTCAGATATCCATCGGCATCCTCGAAACTGTTGATGTTGATGAGACCCGAGAGTTCCTTGAGCTTGAGATCGCGCTGGTCCCTGAAATCATTGGCACTGTGATTGTTTCCGGCTTCGATTTCGGCGATCTTCAGATTGATTTCGGCCAGTTCACGGGTAAGCGTGTTGATATCATCGACTGCGCCGCCGATGCTGGTGTCGCTGTCTTTCTGGACCTGAGTGAGATCGCGCGCCAGTTTGTTGAACACCGCGGTCATGTTCTGGCTCTCTCCGATCAAGGTCACCCGTTCGGTATATCCGGATGGATTGTTGGACAACTGCTGCCAGGCGCCCCAGAATTGGCTCATGGCCTCGTTCAGGCCGTACCCGGAGACTTCATCGAACATCAGCTCGGCCTTTTCCAGGGTCTCCCCCTGTGCCTGCCAGCGTCCCTCCTTGGCGGCTGCATCGGTCAGTTGGGCGTTCAGGAACCGGTCGTAAACACGTTGAATGGTCCGGTTGGCCCTGACGCCGGTGCTCAAGGTTCCCCCCTCGTAGCGAACCGGTTCGTTCTGCTCCATATTGAGCCGCTGCCGGGAATAGCCTTCGGTGTTCACATTGGCGATGTTGTTGGCCGTGACGTCCAACGCCTTTTGCTGGGTGATCAGCGCCGTCCGCGCAACGTTCAACATGCCGTATATGATATTTGCCATGGCTTGTGCCTCTGCTAGTGGCTATCGATTTTCAGTTCGCTCGTTAACCCCGCTACAAGCGACGGGGAATGCGCTCGCTGTCGCGGTTCAAACGTTTCCACAAATGAATCGTCCCCCGCCGGCATGGAAACCGGGTGAAAGCTGATGAGTCCCCGGTTTTTGATAAACCGGGCTGTCTTCGAACAGATGGGTCAGCAGTTTCAACGATCCTTTGATCAGATCGAGAAAGTGGTTGATCATCATCTGGTTGTGCTTGTTTTTCTCATGCACATCAGCGATGATCGATCGCAGTCGATTGGCACGGTCCAGCAGATGTTGCCGGGTCGGAGGCTCGACCCGATGGGCCAGATGGCTGATGGTCATTGATGTTCCATCGGTCTGGTAGGTTTCCGACAATCGACCGACCAGCATGTTTCTTTTTTCTTCCAGCCGTTGGAGCTTGACTACCAGGCGTTCCTTTGCATCCTGAACCTGGTCGAAAGGTTCTTTTTTCGAAAAAGAAATCGAATTTTCTTCATCGACCAGGACCCGTTGCATGTCCCGGTAACTGGCTGCCTCTTGATCCAGTATGTCCACCAGTTCGATTATCATCGTGTTCATGGTATTGTCCCGTGGGTTGCGGTCATGCTTCGATATCGATGTGTTTCAGCACGTGGTTGTTTTCAAGGGTTTCGTTGATCATGTTCACTGCGATGCGATGGCCTTTTACGCGGTATGTTCCTTCTTCAAGCTGTCGTTTGAGCTGCATTACCCGTTCTTCTCGGATTTCGGGCAGAAAATGCGCCTGTTCGGCGGCGGCCTTGAATTCGCGGCCTCTTTCAGTGAGCCTGACCGTATCTTTTTCCGCTGTCTTGCTCTGCCCTCCGCGCAATTCCGTTGCCGGGTGCAGCACCTCTTCGGCGGATAGGTGCTGTGCGGATGGGGCCGGTAGAGGGTTTTTCTCGGGAATTTCCATCTAAGATCTCCTGATGCGCGCTAATCTCATTTTCAATGGTGTGCGATCTTGATCCGGTTTCCCTTGTTATCGGCACCTTACGGCGACGGCTTTAGTTTTTCCATTCGTCGGCGGTCCCTATCGTTTCATTATAACAATTATTTAGTTTCTTTGAGCTGATTGAAAATCATGCGTGAAATGCCGATGCCGCCGTTTTGCGCCATGTTTCCGGCAATCTGCTCATCCATCATGCCGGTAAAAATCTCTTGGGCCATGGATGGGGGAAAGAGGGTCGATTCAGGGACCGTCGCTCTCATTTCACGAATCATGAAATTGAGCAGCAGGGATTCGAACTGCATGCTGGCATTTTCGAGATCAGCTTCCGAGTGTCCGTCGCGCCTCATCGTCGACTCGGCGGAACCCAGCGTTTTGTCGGCACTGGACGCATGCAGCTGGAACATCGCGGAATCCATCGCCATCGGATTGACATCGGCCATCAGATCACCTCCAAATCCGCCTGAAGCGCACCGGCCGCCTTGATTGCCTGGAATATGGCGATCAGGTCCCTGGGGGTAACCCCCAAGGCATTCAGTGCGTTGACCACCTCACCGATACTCACCCCCTTGGGAACGACAATCAGCTGATTGGCATCCTCCTGGACATTGATCTGGGTATTGGGCGAAGCAACCGTCTGTCCGTCGGAGAAGGGCAGCGGCTGAGAAACATCAAGGTTCTCTTTGACAACGATGCTCAGGTTTCCGTGGGCAATGGCGATGGTCGAAATGCGAACTTGATCGCCCATAACCACCGTGCCGGTCCGTTCATTGATCACCACCTTGGCGTCATTGTCCGGCTGCACCTCGAGCGAGCTCAAGGAAGCCAACAGCGGAATCGTGTTTCCCTTGTACTGGTCCGGGATCCTGATCTCGATGGTGCCGGCATCCCTAGCATGCGCAACCGAGTCATCAAATTGGGTGTTGATCACATCGACGACCCGGGCGGCCGTATTGACATCGGGATTGTGCAGGCTGAACTGCAGGATGTCGCTGTTGCTGAAATCGTTGGGGACCTCCCGTTCGATAATGGCGCCGGACAGAACCCGACCCACGGTGGGGAAGTTTTTGACCACCGTGGATGCCGTGCCGCCGGCGCCGAATCCACCGGTGTTCACCGGACCCTGTGCCACCGCGTATATGTTGCCGTCGATGCCTTTAAGGGGAGTCAGCATCAGCGTTCCACCTTGAAGGTTGCTGGCATCGCCGATCGAGCTGACCAGCACGTCGATGCGGTTTCCCCGTTTGGCAAATGGCGGCAGCTTGGCTGTCACCATAACCGCGGCGACATTTTTAACCTGAATGTCTTTCTGGTCGACGGTCACACCCATCTTTTCCAGCATGGAAGACATGGATTGAAGCGTGAACGTGGCCTTTTTCCCGTCGCCGGACCCGTCCAGCCCCACCACGAGACCATAGCCCACCAGTTGGTTCATGCGGACCCCGTTGATCTCGGCAATGTCCTTGAGCCTGGCCGCAGCGGCATCGCCATGCCCACCCATACCGATGACAAGCACCATGCCGATCACAATTTTACGTATGTTAGTCATTGGCTTTTGTCCTTGGGTTAAAAGGGCCATACCGTCATAAAGATAGTAGTCAGCCAACCGGGTTTTTGCCGGTCATTCACCACACCGGTGCCGCTGTATGATATCCTGGCGTCGGCGATGTAGGTGGAAAGCACCTGGTTGTCCGCATCGATATCGCGCGGTCGCACCACACCGGAAAGTTGGATGATCTGGTTTTCCCTGTTGATCAACACTTCCCGCGTCCCGGTGACGACCAAATTGCCGTTGGGCAGCACCTGGGTCACCAATGCGGTGATGTAGGCATTCAGGTCTCCGCTGCGTTTGGTCGTGCCATTGCCTTGGAAGTCACTTTCCATACCGCCGGCCACCTTGGCGAAGGGGTTGAAAAACGGTTGATCGGCCGGAAACCGTTTTTCTGCATTGAAGAAAGCATCCACACTGGCGCTCAGGGAAGACGAACGGTCCGTGGCTGTGCTGGCCTTGTTGGTGGCCGCCGACGATTCAGCGATTTTTATGGTAACGATGTCACCCACGGTTCGGGCCTTCTGGTCGGCAAACATGGAGACCAATGGCGCGTTCTCCCGCCATATGGAGCCATCCGGCTGGGATTGGGGGGCGGCTGCCAATGGTGATGGCAAGGCCGACTGCTGGCTGGGTACATAGCTGGGGACTTTGGACTGCAGGGGTTTGCCCAGTCCGGAAAACCCATTGGCACAGCCTGCCAGCGCGATCCCCGCAACAAGAAGGATCACCGACGCCCCTGATCGGCGGGCAGCGTCAGCGATGAATGGATAGACCATGATACACCTCGCTAAAAGTTCACTTCAACCGCACCCGGTCCGGTGACCCGGGCCGTGATGATGCGGTTGGAATCCGTATTGACCACCCGGACCATCTCACCTTTGCCCCCCTGTTGTTTGACCACGCCGGTAGCAGTAATGATCATCGGTCCGGAGTTGGCGACGATCTTGACGATGTCACCTCTTCTGACCAGAGGCGGTGAGGCAAACATGCTCGATTGGAGAACGGTGTGGGGATAGATCATCCGCGTGGTCCGATTTCCAATGGCGTCTTCGATCCGGCTGACCGTTTCCGACGACAGATCCGAAATATCGCGGCGCTCAACCGACAGGTCGGCCAGCTGGATATAGGCATGCTTTCCCAGGGGTCGGATCACGGTGACCACATCCGCCATGACGGAAATGGTCGCATTGACCCAGACCTTTCGCACCGGTTCGCCGTCGACCAAAAGGTGCAGCGCCACAATCGTGCGGCCCAGGTAGTCTTCGTTGCGGGAAGGCTCGATCCGGTATGACAGTCGCCCCGTGGGAAGCTGGATGGTTTCATCCAATTCAACCTCGCTGATGGTCACATCTTCGTTTCTCCATGGCATCCGGCTGCGAATCGCCATTTCAACCGCATGCTGTATGCGCTGGATGGGCAACACGGCTGCCTGGCGGGTCACCTTTACATCCGAAGGGCCTTTGAAAATCATCGAGGATGTATCGATCCCGGCCTGTTTGAGACGAATGCGGATATAGTCGACGCCAACGAACCGGGTCTGACCGGGCTGAGGGGAACTGGCCACGATGGTCGAACCGACCGCCTTCACCCGGCTTTGCGATGGGCCGGTCACCGTGGCGATGTCGGACAGGCGAACCGAATCTTGTTCGACCTGAGCCGCTGCCTTGAGTGTGAGACAGGTGCCGTCCGCGCAGAACGCCGCCGGCGCAAGCATAGACACCGCAACCATGACCAGAAGACATGCACCCGGTTTTGCCAGCTTGAAGGATCGTTTAATTCCCAATGTCATCGTGGGGCCTATCTTCTCAGGTTGGTGGCCGTCTGGAGCATATCATCGGAGGCCTGAATGGTCTTGCTGTTGGTTTCGTAGGCCCGTTGGGCCACGATCATGTTGACCATCTCATCCACCACGCTCACGTTGGACAACTCCAGGTACCCCTGTGCAAGGGTGCCGTACCCGTCCTCGCCCGGTGTCCCGGTGGTCGCATCTCCCGATGACGCCGACGGAACGTAAAGATTCCTGCCGATGCTCCTCAACCCCGCCGGGTTCACAAAGCTGGCCAGTTCAATATTGCCGATTTCCGAGGGCTGGTTCTCGCCGGCCAGAAGGACGGACACCGTGCCGTCGGTCCCGATGGAAACGGCGACGGCATCGACCGGGATGGTCAGCTCCGGCTCCATGGGAAACCCGTCCGAGGTCACCACCCGGCCGTCGCTGTCCAGCTTGAAGGTGCCCGCCCGGGTATACCCGGTTTCGCCGTTGGGCTGGATGACCTGAAAGAATCCGCCGCCTTCGATGGCCATGTCCAATTGATTCTGGGTGTGGTTGAACTCCCCCTGGGTGAACATCTTCTGGGTGGCGGCGGGGCGCACGCCGTGCCCCACCTGGATGCCGGTGGGCACTTGGGTGTCTGCCGAGGACGATACACCCGGCGATCGGAGTGTCTGGTAAAGCAGATCCTGGAAATCGGCCCGGCTTTTCTTGAATCCGGAGGTGCCGACATTGGCCAGGTTGTTTGAAATCACATCGATGTTCAATGTCTGAGCCTGCATTCCCGTGGCCGCGGACCATAGACTCCTGATCATGGTTTCCTCCTTTGGGGTCGCTTCACTGGCAGGGGCGCTGCGGCGATCGTTCGATCGGCAGCAGGTGCCTTGTCAGTTCATCGGTTATATGGTTTTGCCCACATCGTTAATGCTCTTGGATGTGGCTTCATCTGCGCTTTGGATCACTTTCTGGTAGGCTTCAAAGGCCCGCGAGGTTTCGATCATCTCGGTCATGGCCCTTACCGGGTTGACGTTGGCCGACTCCAGGTATCCCTGGCTCAAGGTGGTGTTTTCCGGTCGTTCACCCACCGTCGTTTCTTCCGATCCGACAAATCGTCCGTTACCGGCCTTTTTCAGTGTCTCGCTGTTGTTGATATCGGTGATCTGCAACCGGCCCACCTCGTCACCGTCCTGGTAAACGGCGCCTTGAAGGTCGATTTCGACGGTACCTTCCTCCAGGGTTATTTCACCGCCCTCGCCCATCACCGGATAACCGTCCGGTGTAATCAGCACGCCATTGCTATCCAGCGTGAAATTGCCCTGGCGGGTGTACTGAACACCGTCGGGCGTCTGGATTGAGAAAAAACCGCTGCCGTTAATGGCCACATCCAACGGGTTGCCGGTCTGTCGAATCGCCCCTTGGCTGAAATCAATGACAGTGGCAAACGGCGGCGCATAAGGCGATAGGGGTTGAACCCCTTCAATGGAAGTCTCAACGGTCTGCGGTTCGGTCTCTTGCGGGATCTGGAAAATGGATCGATCGCCTTTATAGCCGTTGGTACTGATATTGGCCACATTGTTGGATAGCACCTCCAGTCGCAATTGCTGAACCAGGGCGCCGGCTGCGGCAAGGTACATTCCACCACTCATCGGATTGACTCCTGAAGGGTTGTATTGGGTTTATTCATATCTGACAGGTTTTTTGCAACCTGTATGCCACAAGCCCGCACTTTCCGGAGATTCCCTGTTTTTGCCCGTTCACTTTACCGGATCACAAGCTGAACCGCCAAAAAACCAAAAACCGGTAGGCAACGGTTGCCTAACCGGTCTTTTTTTCCTGTTCGTTAAAAATACGCCAAACGTCCGGTCAGGAAGCACTCAGCCGCATCACCATGGAAATTTCAGCTTCGGGCAATTGCAGCTGGCGGGCAATCGTCGCCACCGCGAGCCCTTCGCGGGCCATGGGCAGGATCTGGTCATAGGACGAATGACCACCGGTCGAGACCGGCATTGCTTCTGCATGAAATGCATCAACGGCATCGTTCATCGACGGTTTTCTGACGACACCGCCCAGTTTTTGTCGTTCCTGCTGGATGGTACGAGCCAGTGCAGCCAGTACGGAATCGGTTTTCTGGGCCATCAGGAACATGAGCGCCTGATGATGGATATCATGATCCGGGCAGGTGCCATCGACTATTGCGCGATCCAGCCCGCCGGTCGTTTGAGAGCTTTTTCTGGAAATGCATCGTTTTATGGTCCAGAACCCGATCAGCAGTACGGTGACGCCAATGCCCCAAATTTCATAGCTGACATCTAACATGTTCACCTCTTTTCCTTCCATCAATGTTGTCGTTGATGCAAGTCGGCGGGTATCGCTCCCGGTCAATCCTCAAGCAACCCCTCCCGGCGCAATTTGCTTCTCAAATGAATGATGGCCTGGGCGTGGATCTGTGAAACCCGGGATTCGGTGATGTCCATCACTTTGCCGATTTCCTTCATGGTCAACTCCTCGGAATAATAAAGAGAGACGACAAGTTTCTCCTTCTCCGGCAGCAAGTCGATGTTTTGGGCGATAGCCGACTTGATTTCTTTCATCGTAGTCATGGACAGCGCATCATCGGCATCACCATATGCCAGGGAACTGGCAATTGTCGCCGTGTCGCTTCGCGATGCCTGCCCGACCTCCTCGAAGCTGACGAAAGAGATGCTGGACATCCGCTTGACTTTATAAAACTGTTCCAGGTCCATGTTCAGCTCTTCGGCAACCTCCTCGTCAGCCACATCCCGACCCAGTTTCTGTTCCAGCTTCAGATAGGCCTTCTCCAGATCCCGGATCTTTCTTCGTGTGGTACGACCCAGAAAATCGCGCGATCGCAGTTCGCTCAAAACGGCTCCCTTGATCCGAAAGACGGCGTAGGTGATGAATTTATTGTCCCGGGTCGGATCGTACCGCTCGATGGCCTGAATCAATCCGATAATTCCCACGTTGATCAGGTCGTCCACTTCGATGGTGGCCGGCAGATGAACCGCGATCCGATTCACGATCCGCTTCACGTAGGGAAGGTATTCGTTGATAATCTGATTTCGCAGCAAATGGCTGTCTTTTCCGAAATGTTCTTCTCGTGATTGCGCCAGATCCATATTTTTGCTCCAGGTATAGGAATTCTTCCGTTTTGCATTACGTCCACCCCCCCCGGATTGAAAGGAAGGAGGATTCCAGGGACTGGGTTCAGACCTGTTGAGTCATGATGATTGCCATTTCAAGATGCAGGGTCAAACGATATCCCGCCAGATCAGGGGTCTATTTTCCGGGCGGGGAATCATCGGTTGACACCGAACGAGCTTATGGGCCAGTTCGGCGAAGTTTCGGCTCGCCTGGGTCATGGGGGCCATCTCGCTGACGACTTTCTGTTTACGAACACCGGCTTTCACCTTGTCGTCCACCAATACGTTCCCGAAATATTCGATGGAGACGTCCAGAAAACGATTGGCCACCAGGCAGAGCTGCCGGCTGACGTCATCCGCTTCTTTTGCATTATTTGCCAGGTTGACGATCAGGCGGAAATGCTTTTCCTGATATTTGACGGAAAGGATCTTCATCAATGCATATGCATCGGTGATTGAAGTCGGCTCAGGAGTGACAACCACCATGATCTCACTGGCGGAGGCGTTGAAATAGAGCACATTGGAGGAAATACCGGCGGCGGTATCAATCAACACGATATCGTAGTCGGACAAGAGGGTGTTCAAATCATTGAATATCCCCAGCTTCTGAGTCGGTGTCAACTTGGTCAGTTCCTGAATCCCAGACGAGGCGGGCAATATCTTTAAATTGCCCGGCCCGCTGATGATGATTTCAGACAATTTCTTCCTGCCGTCGACCACGTGAGACAAATTGAACTGGGGCGTGAGCCCCAAAAGCACATCCAGGTTTCCCAGGCCCAGATCCGCATCGAAGATGAGCACCCGTTGGCCCGATTTACACAGGGTATATCCTAAGTTGGCAACGATATTGGTTTTGCCGACGCCACCCTTGCCGCTGGTGATGGCGATGACCCTGGCCGGTGACGGCGGCGCGGCACCTTTTTTCGCCATGGACTGCCTCTGTCTTCTTTTCTGGTTCAGGCTGATGATCTGTCCGGTCTTCTCATAGTTTGGCATTACGTTTAGTTCTCCCAGATTACATGGCACGCGAACGCTGATAACCAAAGCCTTCCGCCACCGATTTTTTGATCATGCTGATATCGCAGCATGCCCGGCACGGTTTGAAGCCTTCGTCCATGGCTTGTTCAATGTCGTTGAACGCGGTAATATTCTCCGCGTTGATCCGTTTGACCGACTTGCAGGCGGGATGATGAAACAGTTCTGAATTGCGATTGGCCAGATAGTGGACTGAATCGCCGCTCGCCTCGCTGTTGGCGGAAGCGGTTTTTTTCGGACCTCGGTTTCTGGAAAAAAGGGTCACCTGCCCACCGGCGGGCTCACCAAGCGAAGAAAGCCCGCCCGGCCCGACGGCCGTATATTCATGAAAGCCATCGGACAGGTCCACCCCGTCGCCATAAAAGCAAGACAAAAGGCCACCTTTCTTGACCATATTCAATCCGACGGTCTCATCGACATGCGCATCCACGTGGGTGAGGAGCAAACGATTCGCCCCCAGGGACAAAAAGGTCGCCACGCAGTCCTCGAACACGTCGTCACGGACGGTTGCATTGGCCACCAGATGGACCTCGTCCGGTTCAGCGATTCGCAGCAGCGAACCGATCTCATCCATCATGGATGAATCCTTGCCGCTCATACCCGGGGTGTCGATCAGGACCACATCGACGTCCGCCATGCCGGCTAACGCCGACTGCAGCTGCTCGGTGTCATGGACGATGCTGAGCGGCAGGTTCATGATGCCCGCTACCCTCGCCAGCATTCCGTTTGCCCCGATTCGAAAGCGATCGAGACTGACCAGCCCGGTCCGTTTCTTTTCGACCACCCGGCAATGCCATGCCAGTTTGGCCACTGTGGTGGTTTTTCCCGCGCCGCACGGCCCCACCAGCGCAATGACTTTCCGCGCTGCCGTGTCCCGATAAAAGGGTTCGGCGACCAGCGGACTGCGCGGCGTGTTTCGAAACGAAACTGCCTTTGTCCTCCCCCCTGCCCCGCCGCCGTGCACAGTGGCCGGGTCAGCATTGACTGCTTTCTGAAGCGATGCCTGCGCCTGCATCGCCCCGCTTCCATCGTGGGACGGGGGCGGGTATTGCGGAGCCGGTTGCTGGTGCGAAATTGACCGGAATTGGCGGCCCAATGGCATATGGGCCGGGGGTGTTGACGACAGGGAAACGCGATCCGTCTCCACATCCGAATTCAGGTGTTCGGTCAGCATGCCTGAAAAGTCGTTGCCTTTCCGGGCTTCGTCCACCGGGTAATCGGTGGCAGCGGTAATTTCGACACGCTTTTTTCTCAAGGCGCTGAAAAACCCACCCGGTCGAACTTCTTTGGCCGACAGTATCACGGCATCGTCGCCAAACTCGCGTTTAACCAAACGAAGGGCGTCTGCCATATCAGCCGCTTCAAAGCGCTTAATCTGCATCGGAGGCCTCCACGGTTCCCACTATTTGTATCTTGGCGCTGCTGACGATCTCATCATAGGAAAGCACTGCCAGTCCGGGAATGAAACGGTCGGCCAATTTTTTAAAATGGCTCCGGATCTGGGCTGAGCAGACGAGCAGTGGCTGGACGCCCAAGGATTTATAATCCTCCATCTTTATGCTCAGGTCGTCCATGATGCTTTTAGCTAAGGCGGGATCGATGGCCAGGAAAGCTCCCTGATCGGTCTGTTGAAGCGACTCCGCGACCTTTTTCTCACACCGTTGATCCAAGGTGAGCACATGCAGCCTGCCATCGTCCGCCTGATAAAAGCTGGTAATGGTCCTGGCAAGGGCCTGACGCACGTGCTCGGTCAGGATTTCCAGTTTTTTGGTGGTGGGGGTCCAATCTGCCAGGGTCTCCAGGATAGTAAGCAGATCCCGAACGGGAACCTGTTCCTGCAGCAGATTCTGGATCACCCGGACCACACCTCCCAAAGACATCAGATTGGGGACCAGTTCTTCCACCACCTTGGGGTGGCTGCCCTTGATGATGTCGAGCATTTTCTGGACTTCCTGCCGCCCCACCAACTCGTGCGCATGGCGGCGGATCACATCGGAAAGATGGGTGGTCATGATCGTGGCCAGGTCCACTACCGTATATCCTTTTGAATTGGCATCCTCACGGGCCGCCGGGTTGATCCAGAAGGCCTCCAGTCCATAGGTCGGTTCCCGGGTGGCAATGCCGCTGATCTTCGCATCGGCTTTACCCGAATTCATGGCCAGCAGATGGTTGATCATCAGGTCACCGCTGGCGACTTCGATGCCCTTGAGCAATATGGAATAGGCGCCAGGTTTGAGTTTCATGTTATCCTGGATGTGAATCGACGGCACCACGATGCCGATCTCCTGGGCGATTTGCCGCCGAATGGATTTGATGCGCTCGAGCAGTTCACCATCCTGTTCGACATCCACCAGCGGAATAAGGCCATAACCGACCTCAAGGGCCAGCACATCGATGGGCGGCAGGGGCTTGAAGGTTTCCGGCGGTTTATCCTCGGCCGTTTTAGTTTTTTGCAGGGCGATTTCACGTTCATTTTCCTGTTTGGCCCGCTCGGTTTGAAACACCAGATAGGCAACCAATCCGGCCGTAGCGGATAAAATCAAAAACGGAAGGGTCGGCATCCCGGGAACCAGCCCGAAACCGAACAGGATAACCGAAGCGACAACGAAAGCCCGGGGTTGAACCAGCAGCTGGCTTCCGATTTCAAGTCCCAGATTTTTTTCGGCACCGGCCCGGCTCACCACGATGCCGGCAGCGGTGGAGATAATCAGCGCAGGGATCTGGCTCACCAATCCATCACCCACGGTGAGCAGGGTGTAGGTCTGGGCGGCATCGACAAAATTCATGTCCTTTTGGAATACACCAATGGCCAGGCCTGCCAGGATATTGACAAAGGTAATGATAATGCCGGCAATGGCATCGCCACGCACAAACTTGTTGGCACCATCCATGGCGCCGTAATATTCAGCCTCACGGCTGATTTGACCCCGGCGCTCACGCGCCTGGGCTTCATCGATAAGGCCGGCGTTCAGATCGGCATCGATGCTCATCTGCTTTCCGGGCATGGCGTCCAGGGTGAAGCGGGCGGCCACTTCGGCGATTCTGCCGGCCCCTTTGGTGATCACCATGAAGTTGATCACCACCAGGATGACAAAAACGATAAATCCAACCAGATAGTTGCCGCCGACCACGAAATTGCCAAAAGCCATGATCACCTTGCCGGCGGCATGGGTGCCCTCGTTGCCATGCAGCAGAATCATTCTCGTGGATGCCACGTTCAAGGATAGCCGGAACAGCGTGGACAGCAACAACAGCGACGGAAAGGAGGACAGATCCAGTGGTTTAAGGATGTACATGCCCACCAGGAGAATGATCAGGGACAACGTGATATTGAAGGAGAGGAACAGGTCGAGCAGCATTGCCGGAATGGGAATGACCATGACCATCAGAATGGACATGGCGGCAAATCCCATCAGCACATCGGAATTGTTGGTGACAAAGGCGAACCGGCTCAAATGCTGTTTGCGTTCAACAAGTTCCATGATGCGGTATGGCGCTCCTGTATAGCTGAAAAGTGGTAATGCAACTTGGAAATAGCACATTCCATGCCTAATCCGACCCTATCGATACTTTCTACCGGCGGTTGACCCGGACCGAACCGAACCTTTCGTTTATACAATAAATTTCATCTTGTTAATTTTTTGCGATACATATCGATCTTGGCGCTCACCGATGAATGCCGGCATGCGTATCAGTAAAGCGTCAATTTATTGTCCCGGATAGACGAATGTATCGATGGGGGATGCAGGGTGGGCAGCAGATCGACGCCGGCGTCGATCGAATTCCATCATCCAAAGGTGATCAGGAGTTGACCAGGCCTTTGAGGCGATAGACATAGGCAAGGATTTCGGCGATGGCCCGGTATAGTTCCGCAGGAACGAAGTCGCCGATCTCCGTAGATTTGAACATGGTTCGAGCCAGCGGTTTGTTTTCCACCAGGGGGATGTCATTTTCCATGGCAAGGGCTTTAATCTTCTGGGCGACGAAACCGGCGCCCTTGGCCACGACGGTGGGCGCATGCATCCCTTCTTCGTATTTCAGCGCAATGGCCAAATGGGTGGGGTTGGTAATGACCACAGTGGCTTCGGGCACCGCCTCCATCATCCGCCGCCGGGCCATCTCCCGCTGGACGGATCGAATCCGGGCCTTTACTGACGGGTCACCTTCACGCTGCTTGTGTTCATCCTTGACCTCCTGTTTGGTCATTTTCAAATCCTGCTGGTGTTGCCATTTGGTGTAGGCAAAATCAAGAACAGCCATGAGAAAGAGAACCATGCAGGTATACAAACATATCTGGAATGACACCTGACCGATAAACTGGATGATGTTGCCGATGCTCAACTGCATGAGGCCGGGAATCTGATCCACATATCGATGGATGACGACATAGGCGACACCACTGATAATGACGAGCTTAAGGATCGATTTGGCCAGTTCCACCAGCGATCTGAGCGAAACCAACTTCTTGAGGCCGCTGATGGGATTGAGTTTGGCCAGGTTGGGTGACAGTTTTTCCCCGGTAAAGAGGAATCCGAATTGGGCGACGTTGCCAAGAACCGCGGCAGTCATGACCGCCAGCATGAGCGGGATCAAGACGACGATGCCACTGAGAAAGATTTCCCCAAACAGGGTATGCATGGTTTCGGGCATCAAGCTCAGGGTTCCGGCACGTTGATACATGGCGCGCATGACCTCTGTGAGCCGCCCGAGCATCCATGAACCGGCAAAAAAGAGAACGCCGAGGCTACCGGAGAGGATCATCACGGAAGGAACCTCCCGGCTTTGGGCCACATTGCCCTTTTGGCGGGCATCGGCAAGCTTCTTGCCGGTGGGTTGTTCGGTTTTGTCCTGACTCTGCTCACCGGCCATGGGTCACCTCACCGGAGCCATCAACCGAATCAGGTCAAACAGGGTCACCCGATAGGATGAAAAGAGATCAATCAAGAAAGCCGTCAGGTAAGGGCTGACAATCAGCATGAAAACCAGCCCGATGACGATTTTCATCGGCATGGCCACGATGAAGATATGAATCTGGGGAACGGTTCTGGCCACCATTCCCAGGGCCACGCTGACCATCAGCATGACCGCAATCAGGGGGGATCCGACTTTAATGGCCACGACAAACATGTTTGCGGCCAGCCGCATCATCATTCCCACCAACTGCGGACTGATCTGCATGGACAGGGGCGGAAGGATGCGATAGCTGTCCACCAGTGCCGAAAAGAACATGTGGTGGGCGTTAATCGCTAAAAATACAAGCATCGCCGTCAAATTGTAGAATTGGGCCAGAATCGGGATCTGGGCGCTGGTGGCCGGGTCGACCACATTGGCCACGGCGAATCCCATCTGGTAGCCGACGATCTGCCCGGCCAGTTGAATGCCGGCGAACAGCAGCTTCACCGAAAGCCCGATGGTCACGCCAATGGCGATTTCCGAGAGGACACCGATGACAAAGGTCATCAGGCTCAGATCCCTTACGGTAACTATCGTATCCACCGCAGGGAGCAACAGAATGCTGACCGCAATGGCCAGCCCCGCTTTGAATACGGCGGGAATGGCGGGAGTATCCAGAACCGGTGCACTGAAAACGATGGCGGCCACCCTAAGAAAAATCAGCATCACGCCGTAAAAGGCGTCAACGGGGATGTTAAGCGTCGCCATGGTTTCGTTCCATGATCATCGGATGTAGGTGGGCAGATTGATGAACAGGTTCTGGGTATAGCCGATGATGATTTTCAGCATCCAGGGGAAAAAAAACAGCAGGGCCAGCGCGACGCCCAACATTTTGGGTACAAACACCAGGGTCATTTCGTTGATCTGGGTGGCGGCCTGGAACATGCTCACCAGCACACCGGCGATAAGGCCCACCGCCAGCATGGGAGAGGCAAGATAGATGGCCGTTTTGATGGCCTGCATGAAAAAACCGGTGATGAATTCAGGGGTCATGGGAATACGCTCCTTCAGGCAAAGCTTTTTACGAGTGAGCCGACGATCAGGTGCCAACCGTCGGCAAGCACGAAAATCATCAGCTTGAAAGGCAAGGAGACCATAATGGGCGGCAGCATCATCATTCCCATGGAAAGCAGAACGCTGGCCACCACCATGTCGATGATCAAAAAAGGTACGTACAGCATGAAACCGATCTGAAAAGCCGTCTTCAACTCACTGATGATAAAAGATGGGATCAACACCGTGGTGGGAACCTCGCCGACATTGGCCGGACGCTGCATCTTGGCCACGTTGACCAGCAGGGCCAGATCCTTTTCCCGGGTCTGGGAAATCATGAAACTGCGTATCGGCCCCAACGCCCTTTCCAGAGCCTGTGTCTGATTGATTTCCTTGGCGATGAGGGGTTGGAGGGCCTCCTGATTCACCTGCTGCCAAACCGGGGCCATCACAAAAAAGGTCAGGAAGAGCGACAGGCCGATCACTACCTGGTTGGGCGGCAGTTGGTTGGTCCCCATGGCCTGGCGAAGCAGCGAGAAAACAATGGCAATACGGGTAAAGGAGGTCAGCATGATCAGGATCGATGGCGCCAGGGAGAGCACGGTCATCAGCAGGAACAACTGCATGACCACAGCCACCTGTCCCTGATCGCCATCCTGGTCCAGACCGATGCTGATCAGCGGTGCCGGCGCCTGCCCCCAGGCGCTGCCGGCCACGATGGCAAAACCAACCAGCATGACGGCCAGCAGGCCGAACAGGACCGCTGTTCTTTTTCCCCGGTGCCGTCCCCGGACCTGCCGCCGGCTGTAGGTCTTTATCACGAGGCGTCCTTTCTCTTGAATCCGTTGCCGATTTTTTTCAATCGTTCGGATAGTATCGGCGCGAAAGATGTCGGCCCAGCAGGCGGCGCCTCCTGCTGGACGATATCTTCGTCCAGCGTATCCAGCAAATTGATACGATCACCGGAAATGCCCAGCACCAAAACTTTTCCCGGCACGCGAACCAGCGAAATGCTCTTTTTAACACCCATGTAATGGCTTTCCAGAACCTGTATCCGTTTCCCGCCGGCGGCGCCCATTCGTTGGCGGGCAACCTTTCTGATCCCGTACAACAGGAAAAGAATCACCGCCAGCACCACGCCCAGCGAGGCGATCATTTTCAACCCGGCGGTAAGCATGTCAGGTGTCCCGTTCATCCCAGTTTCTCCACCCGTTCGACGGGGCTGATCACTTCGGTAAGACGAATGCCGTATTTTTTATTCACCACCACCACGTCGCCCTTGGCGACCAACCGGTTGTTGGCCAGTATTTCAAGGGTATCGCCGGCCTCCTTGGCCAATTCAATCACCGAGCCCTGGCCCAGTTTGAGCAGATCATTGATCAGCATCTTCGTTCTTCCGAGTTCGATGGTGATCTCCAAAGGGATGTCCAGCAGCAGGTCCAGGTTGTCACCTGTGCCTGCAATGCCTTTGGCACCGGTGCTGGAAAGCTCAGCCGTCCCGGCTGCTCCTGCCGGCGAACCCGCCGGGTTTCCTCCGGTGGCAACCCCGGACGGCACATGTTTCTTATTTTCTGCCATCGATTATCCCTTTCCCTGGTCCTGATCGATCACTTCGGTGATTTGAACGGCCTTGCTTCCCTTGACGACACCGGGCATCCCCAGATACTTGGGCACGCGCTCGATGTTGATCGTCACGTTGTTCTGGGGACCGGTGTTTAACCGAAGAATGTCATCGACTTCAAAATTTAAAATGTCCTCCACCGAATAGACGGTCTTTCCCAATTCAGCCACGATATTGACTTCCGTGCGCCCCAGCAGCTTGCGGATTTCATCGCCAAATGAACTGGCCCGGTCC